>CAZEXO010000231.1:0-6435 GCA_964516545.1 uncultured Melioribacteraceae bacterium | reverse complement strand
ACTTTTTAAATAGTTGGAAATTAATTAAGGAATAAACATTTATGAAAAGAATACTATCTCCATCTTTGTTTATCATACTCATTTTAACGGTATCAACATTATATGCTCAGGAACCGGTGGTTGGTAGGTCAGTGCGATATTGCAATCCTTTGCCAATGATAATTGCACCCGGAGGGAATGCCGCGGGAGATGTGACAGTTATAAAAGAAGAAGGAAAATATTATATGTTTTGCACTGGCGGAGGTGCGTGGGTTTCCGAGGATATGATCAACTGGTCTTTCAAACATGTTGAAAATGTTCCTGTTGCCCCGGATGTCGTTAAATATAACGGCAACTTTTATATGTGTGGCAACGATTGTCCCGTATTCAAAGCCGATAATCCTTTAGGTCCATATACAAGCATTGGAGAGTGGAAGAACACGCCGGGTGTTGAAGGGGGATGGAATGGCGCCTTCGACGTTGATATTTTTATTGACGACGACAATAAACCTTATTTATACTATCCCGGCCGGGGAGTTAGCGGAATATATGTTGTACCACTCGACCCCAATGATATTAGTAAATTTGCAGGACCTGTAAAACATCTTTTCGGATTTAACAGCAATAATATTTGGGAACGTTACGGCGAAATGAACGAGTACACGGATGTTGCATGGGTAGAAGGTCCATGGATGCAAAAACATAATGGAGTTTACTATCTCGAATATTCCGCATCCGGTACACAATGGAAAACTTATGCTGAGGGATATTATACTTCCAAATCACCCATGGGTCCTTTTGTTTATGCGCCGAACAATCCACTTCTTAGAAAAACAGAAGGACTTGTAACCGGCCCGGCCCACGGAAGTATTGTTGAAGGACCCGACGGAAATCTCTGGCAGTTCTACACTATTGTACTCTCAAATCCACCGGGTGGAAGACGCATCGGTATGGATAGAGTAATCTTTGATAAAGACGGCAACATGTCGGTTAAGGTTACCGATACACCACAATGGGCGCCTAATGTTGTACTTGATCCGACGAAGGGTAACAGCGAATCAGTTCCTGTAACAATTAATAAAGTAAGCACAATGAATGCACTTTCGGAGTTCTCATCCGAGCAGCCGGGACGATTTGCAGCATATGCCGTTGATAATTCAAGTGGAACCTGGTGGGAACCTTCATCGGAAGATGAGATGCCTACGCTTACCATAGAACTTTCTCCCGCAACGAGATTTGATGTTGTACAGCTTTTTACAATTGATGGGATGCGGTTAATGTTTAAAGGCGGGAGAAGAGGGTTTGGTATTAGGTCTGCTTCTGCAACTGTTCCTGCCGATATTTATCAATATAAAATCGAAGTATCGATGGACGGCAAAACTTATAGTACTGCTCTTGACCGGACAAATAATGATGCATCGAGGAACACAATTTTTGAAGAAATATCGCCTGTGAAATGTCGCTTTGTTAAACTGACAGTTACCGATTGGCCAAAGAACAATCCTCTTGGAGTTATTGAATTTACCGTATTTGGTAAACCAACAGGATATTTACCGGCTGCTGTACCGATTCCGGTAACACATTGATAACAAGAAAGATTAAAATTAATCGAAATAATAAAAAATAAAACGGGACGGAAAGTGAGGAATGATACTTTAACAGTATTTTATTCTCACTGATGTTGTTCTGTCTTCCAGGTTTTTACAACGGGGACAACCCAGAATCCCGTTCATTTATTTCACCGCAGGTTAACAATGATAATAAGGTTGTTTTCCATTATCACCAATGAAGCTTTTTTTAGTGTGTAGTTTGAAAAGAAAACAGTTATTATGACAAAAGAAGGGCATTTGGAGTGTCGTTGAATTCTTTCCAAATGAACGTTTCAAAGGAAATCTCGTTGATATTCCCGGCGACACTCCTTTGGTTCATTCATTGTAGGATGTTCCTCACGGTACTGTTACTTATTTGATAAATAAATAGTCTGTCTGGAAATGGATTTATTAACAACAAGAAGCAATAGTAATGTCAGTCGCTTTCCGAAATATTTTGAAGGAACGGTAGAATGGAAAAATTTTTCTTTGTTATAATTTTCTCTGGTTTATTCTTTGCAAATAATTTTTATGCTCAGGATAAATTGTATCCAAATGAATTTGCACTGAATGATGTAGTATTACTCGACGGACAATTTAAGCATGCGAGAGATTTGAATATTCAGGTTCTTTTGAAGTATGATGTCGATAGATTATTAGCTCCTTATCGTAAGGAAGCCGGCTTAACACCGAGAGCTAAAGCCTACCCAAATTGGGATGGATTGGATGGACATGTGGGCGGGCATTATTTATCCGCAATGGCTATGAATTACGCTGCTACCGGAAACCTTGATTGTAAAAGGCGAATGGATTATATGTTGGCGGAATTAAAGATATGCCAGGATTCAAATGAAATTAATAATCCCGGGTGGGGAAAATATTATGTTGGCGGTATGCCGAACAGCAAAGGTATATGGAATGCATTAAAAGGCGGCGACTTTTCAATTTACAAAGCATCATGGGCGCCTTGGTATAATTTGCATAAAATGTATGCGGGCTTAAGAGATGTTTGGTTGTATACCGGAAATGAAGAAGCTAAAACTATGTTCTTAAAATTTTGTGATTGGGCAATAAACCTAACTTCCGCATTGACGGATGCCCAAATGCAGAATATGCTTGACGCCGAACACGGTGGTATGAACGAGAGCTTTGCCGATGCATATCAAATAACCGGCGATCAGAAATATTTAATTGCTGCAAAAAGATTTTCTCATAAAGCGTTGTTAGACCCGATGGCTGCCGGTAATGATAATCTTGATAATAAACACGCCAACACCCAGATCCCGAAAGTAATTGGCTTTCATAGAATTGCAGAACTGGCTAAAGATAAAGAATTTACGAAAGCGGGTGAATTCTTTTGGAAAACAGTTACAGATAACAGGAGTCTTGCGTTTGGAGGAAACAGTAGAAAGGAACATTTCCCGGCTGTAAAATCGTGTAGCGATTATGTTGAAGATGTCGAAGGTCCTGAATCATGCAATTCATATAATATGCTTAAACTAACTGAAGATTTGTTCAGGGCAAAACCATCTGCTGAATACATGGATTATTATGAGCGTACACTATACAATCACATCTTATCGACTCAACATCCCGTACACGGCGGTTATGTTTATTTCACTCCAGCCCGCCCGCGTTCGTATCGAGTTTATTCTGCTCCGAATGAAGCGATGTGGTGCTGTGTTGGTACCGGCATGGAAAACCACAGCAAGTATAACCAGTTGATTTATACGCATCAAAATGATTCGTTGTTTTTAAACCTCTTTATTCCATCTGAACTAAACTGGCGGGAAAAAGGTATTAAGATTAAGCAGGAAACAAAATTCCCCGATGAAGAGAAAACAAAATTAATTATTGCCGATGGCTCATCCCGGTTTAAATTATTTATTCGATATCCTTCATGGGTTAAAGATGGAGCGTTAAAAGTTAATATTAACGGGGAATCAGTTAATGTTGCTTCTCATCCTTCATCTTATTTTGCTATTGATAGATTGTGGAAATCGGGAGATGTTGTTGAAATTATTTTACCGATGCACAATACAATTGAACAATTACCCAATGTGACGGAATATAATGCATTTTTGCACGGACCAATTCTTCTTTCTGCCAAAACCGGTACCGAAGATTTAGCAGGCTTAGTTGCAGATGACGGGAGATGGGGACAAATTTCAAGCGGTAAAAGACTGCCCTTAAATAAAGCTCCAATTTTAATTGGCGATGATCTTTCAAATATTGCTAATGAATTGGTGCCGTTGAAAAACAAACCGTTGACTTTTACGATGCCGAATTTAAAAATGATAAATCCAATTAATGTTGTGTTGGAACCTTTCTATAAAATTCATGATGCAAGATATATAATGTACTGGATGACTTTAACAAGTACTCAATACAAATCGTATCTTGATTCCATTGCTGCCGTGGAAGAAGCAAAACTCGCGTTGGAAAACCGGACAATTAATTTTGTTGCCCCGGGCGAACAACAACCCGAAACAGATCATAAAATGGAAAACTCAAAATCTAATTCCGGGAACATGCTTGATGAATTTTGGAGGGATGCAAGAGACGGAGGATATTTCAGCTACAACCTTTCTACAAAAGGAAAAACCGGACTGTCTTTGATTGTGCGGTACTTTGGCTATGAATGGGGGAGTAGAAAATTTGACATATATATTGATAATGAAAAATTAATTTCAGAAGACAATACGGGCAAATGGTATCAATCAAAGTTTATTGATGTTGAGTATAAAATTCCAGATTCCATGATTAATGGAAAAGAAAATGTTAGATTAAAATTTCAAGCGGCACCTCACAGCACTGCCGGTGCGGTATATTTTATACGATTGATTGAACAATAAAATCTAAAAAGTAACACGGCGAGTAAAAATGAAACGAAGTAAAATAATTTTAGTTATACTTTTTCTTCTTACTGCCTCTACATTCAGCCAGGTAAGACTGCCGAAACTAATTAGCGACGGAATGGTTTTACAGCGGAATACAAAAGTAAAGATTTGGGGCTGGGCATCCGAAGGTGAAAAAATTACAGTTAGTTTTATCGATAATACTTACAATACTACTACTAACGAAAAAGGTGAATGGGAAATTATTCTACCGAAAATGGAAGCCGGTGGTCCGTATGTAATGAAAATCGATGCGGGCAATTCAATAACAATAAATGATATAGTTGTTGGCGATGTGTGGGTTTGTTCCGGGCAGTCGAACATGGGATTCTCATTAGGCAGCGTGAGCGATCTATATAAAGATGAAATCGATAATATGAATAATCCGTTCATAAGACAATTTTTCACTTTTCCGAAACCAAACTTTGCTGAACCTGAAAAAGATTATTCTTTCGGAAGATGGCAGCATGCCGATTCCAAAAGCATTCGTAGCTTATCTGCCGTTGGTTACTTTTTTGCAAAGAATTTATATGAAAAATATAAAGTACCTATAGGATTAATTAATTCAAGTATGGGCGGCTCTTCGGCAGAAGCCTGGATAAGCGAAGAATCGATTAAATCATTTCCGATTTATAATGAACAGTTGCAGAGATTTAAAGATCCCGCATACATGGAAAAAATCAATAAGAAGGATAATGAAAGAGTTGTCGAATGGAATAAGTTCATAAAACTAAATGATGAGGGTTTAAAAAATCCTTCTCAAACTTGGTTTGATCCTCTGTTTAATACTACTGATTGGGAAACAATCCATGTGCCGGGATATTGGACGGATACAAAGCTTGGGCTAATGAATGGTGTGGTATGGTACAAAAAAGAAATTAATATTCCTTCCGATATGATCGGAAAACCGGGTGTAATAAAATTAGGTCGAATCTTTGATTGCGATACTGTTTTTATAAATGGAAAGTTTGTAGGCACAACCGGTTCTCAATATGCTCCAAGAGAATACAACATCCCGAAAGATTTGTTAATAGAAGGTCTAAACACAATAGTAGTTCGCGATATAAGTTATATACGCCACGGCGGATTCGTGCCGGGGAAAGAATATGAAATATCTGTCGGCGGCAAAAAGATAAATCTCGAAGGTGATTGGAAGTATAAAATCGGTGTTGTTGCTGAGCCGTTGGAAGATCGTTTGTTTACAGGTAAAATTCCAACGGGATTGTTTAACGGCGGAATAGCTCCATTGTTGAATTATCAAATTAAAGGTGTTTTATGGTATCAAGGTGAATCAAACACTAGCCGCGCTTTTGAACATTACGATCTATTTAAATTACTAATAAAAGATTGGCGGCTAAATTTTCAACAAGGAGAATTACCATTTCTATTTGTCCAGTTACCTAATTTTGTAGAAGTGAATATTGAAAATACAAAATACGATTGGGCATACTTCCGCGAAAGTCAATTGAAAACTTTGGCAATTCCAAATACGGGAATGGCAGTAACAATTGATGTTGGAGAATATAACGATATTCACCCAAGAAATAAGAAGGATGTCGGTTATCGACTTGCGCTTGCTGCACAAAAAATCGCGTACAAAGAAAAAAATATTGTACATTCGGGACCAATTTATAAATCCATGAAAATTGAAGGCAGTAAAATTATTTTAACTTTCGATAATGTCGGAAGCGGTTTAATTGCCAAGAGTCATGACATTTTAAAATGTTTTGAAATCTGCGGAATCGACAACGAGTTCTATCCGGCGGAAGCTAAGATAGTTAACAATACTATTGTCGTATCATGTGATAAAGTTGAATCGCCGGCGGCTGTAAGGTATGCATGGGCTAATAATCCCGACGGGGCTAATTTATATAACAAAGAAGGATTACCCGCAACTCCTTTTAGAACAAGTATTCTTTATTAAGACTTATAAAAAAAATATGGTCATTATATGTCAATAAATAGGAAAG
>CAZEXO010000230.1:0-6457 GCA_964516545.1 uncultured Melioribacteraceae bacterium | reverse complement strand
CGGTTCTGCATGTTAAGTGAATCTGTAAGAAAAATTGGTCATCGGTGGCAATTTGAATTGTCGATATGATTAACAGTGGAATTGTAAAGATGACATCTTTGGAAAAGATGTCATCTTTCTAACCGAATACGTGTTATTAAATCGCTAAGATCTGAATGCTCGTTAATTCGATAGTTGCCGGAACCTGTTGCTTTTATATGTCCCGTAATATGATTAAACGCGTGACGGGATTACTCCACAACCGACCGGATTTTTATTCTTCATGTTGCTTCGTAAGTTCTTCAGAGTCAAGCGCGAGTACATTTCCAGTACCAGGACAGAAAGTTTTTTCTGCCCTGCATAAAGTAACTTTGATGGACTCTCAGTCCGACAGCCCGGCACAAGTAATTCTGAAAAGTCATTTGACTATCCGGAGATAATACTAACCGGTTAAGTATTTTTACTGTAAACCGTAAGGTTGTTGTAATATTTATCTGCAAGGTCTATTCGGAGAATTGACCTGCAATTATGGAGACGCCTATCTGAATCGTGTGAGAGGTTCTTTCCCTATTGGATATACTTCAAATCCAATATCGAAAAGTTTTTTATGATCCAGTATATTCCTTCCGTCAAAAACATAAGCAGGTTTTCTCATTGAGGAATATAATCTTTCGTAATCAAGCTGAGTGAAATCCTTCCATTCAGTTACAAGAGCAATAGCGTCGGCATTTAAAGCGGCTTTATAAGGGTCTTCTTCAAAAGATAATTTATGTTGAGGACTTTTTGTAGCTGAGTTATTTATGTATTCCGCCAGATCCAGTCTAGCGTTTGGTAAAGCTTTAGGATCTGTAATAACAATCTCCGCGTTTTCTTCAAGCAGCATTTTCGTGATGTAATAAGCCGGCGTTTCGCGTGTATCGCCTGTGTTGGCTTTGAAAGCAAAACCGAAAAGGGCAATCTTCTTTCCGGCCAAAGTATTAAACATGTGTTTCAGCATATTTTTCACGAACCGGGTTTCCTGGTAATCATTCATTTTAATAACCTGTTCCCAGTATTCGGCAACTTCTTTAAGTCCCAGGGATTCACTGATATACACAAGATTAAGAATATCCTTCTTAAAACACGATCCGCCGAATCCGACACTTGCCCGAAGGAATTTCGAACCTATTCTCGTATCAGCTCCTATATTTTTTGCTACCTCTTCCACATCGGCTCCCGTTGCTTCACAAATTGCCGAGAGACTATTGATGGATGAAATACGCTGTGCAAGAAAAGCATTTGCCGTGAGTTTGGATAATTCAGAACTCCAGATATTGCTCGTAAGAATTTTCTCCGAAGGAACCCAGTTCTTATAAATCCTCACAATTTCATCACGGGCTTTTACGCCTGATTCTGTTTCGTGTGAACCGATCAACACCCTGTCAGGATTATATAAATCACTTATCGCGCTTCCCTCAGCAAGGAATTCAGGGTTGGATACAATCTCGAATTTTATTCCCTTGTTATTACTGTTGAGAACGCGTTCAAGCGCCTCGGCTGTTCTGACAGGCAGCGTACTTTTTTCTACAATAATTTTATCAGAGTCGGAAGCCTCAAGAATCTGCCGCGCTGTTTTTTCAATATACTGAAGATCGGAAGCTTTTCCCGCACCTTCGCCAAAGGTTTTAGTAGGAGTGTTAACTGAAACGAAAATTATATCCGCTTCATTAATGCTATTAGGAATCTCCGTTGTAAAAAATAAATTCTTATCTCTCACTTTTTTAACAATTTCAGCTAGTCCGGGCTCATAAATAGGAAGTTCATCAGACTTCCATGCTTGTATCTTTTTTTCATTAATATCAACAATTGTGATTTTATACTGCGGACATTTCTCCGCGATTACAGCCATAGTCGGACCGCCGAC
The DNA here is from genome assembly GCA_964516545.1 of uncultured Melioribacteraceae bacterium. GTDB lineage: Bacteria > Bacteroidota > Ignavibacteria > Ignavibacteriales > Melioribacteraceae > JAHISV01. The sequence continues at coordinate 4,575 of CAZEXO010000230.1, read as the reverse complement.
GTAACCTGCGCCGATACATAAAATATTTTTTTCAAAGTTCATAATGTCCCCGGATTAATCTTCGGATGCGTCTTTAAGTTTCAGGATAATATTTTCTTTTTCTCTCGAACTCAGAAGACTTGTTTTTGAAGTTGTCTTAAAGAGATCAATAAGCGAAGTCTCACCGTAATCGCTCAATTTTTCCTCTTTGTTTGATGATGAATGGAAATATTTCAGATTATCATTTTTAGTTCTGAGTCCCAGAGCAGCTTTGAGCAGCTCAACCTTTTTATCACGTTCAGAGAGTGAATCTTTTTGAGCTGAAAAATTTACCTTGGACAGATTTTTAACTCCTTCACCCGAGTCTTCCATAATATCGTTCTGATTTATTTCCGTTGCAGCAGAAAGAGTTGTTCCATCGGATGATTTTTCCGAATCCTTACGAAGACTAAATTCATTATGATAAGAATCGTCAAACACAAAAATGGCATCGGCGAATATTTTATCATTCTGATGCTGGGCTTCATCGGCTGTCAGGTCGAAGTGATAAACTTCTCTGTAGATAGGTTCAGCATCTTTCACGGAATCGTATGTAATTCCCACCTGCTGAATTTTGAATCTGAATTTTTCCGGTTCAATATTGAATCTCAGATGCCTTAAATCCTTGATGGCATACACAGGATCGAAATAGATGAGTTCCATTTTTCCCCTGATATTTACAAAATATCCATACTTTGTGGAATAGGCATCCAGATTTTCAACATTTGTAAGCAGTCTGTAAAGAATAATATTTTTCGGACTGGCTTCTTTAACAAATTCACAAACCTCAAAATAGGTAATGTTTTTAGGACGTTTATCCTCTTCCCTTTTATAGACAATTCTGAAATTGTCCTCGAAGTCGAATTTGTTTTGTGAAAATATCAACACATCGTTTTTTCTTACATCAAGAGTTTCGAGCAGCATTCATTCCTCTTTCGGATTTTATTCAGCCCACTTTATTAAGCCCAGTTCAAAGCTATTTATCAAAGTTCTATGACAAGGCAGAATTCTCAGTGTAAAGCCAAAACGTCCTGTTTGGTCACATGTTATTGAGCCTCTGTAACTAAAAATATTTTCCTGATTCTTTTTAGGCGTATATTTCATCTTAACAAATTTATTAGCGTAGGCTTTATCCTTGTCTTCAGGTTTTCCGTAATAAATCTGAACTTCAACATCCTCAGGTTTCAGTTCACCGAGATGAATTTCGGCTTTAATTATGAATTCCTTACCGACCTGAATTTCACTTCCGTTATTCTCATGTACGATGTTTACAAAACTGATTTTTCCCCATTCTTTTTCCAGACGTTTACGCCACTCGGTAAATTCCTTTCCCGCTTTCCATTCATGAGACATAAGATCATTTCTTTTCTTAAGAGAAGGAGCATAATATTTCTTTGTATATTCACCTACCATTCTGAAAGTGTTAAAAACCGGACCAAGATTCCGCATTGAAGATTTCATCATGGCGATCCAGTTACGAGGAAGTTTATCTTCGCCGCGGTCATAGAATAAAGGAATAATTTCCTTTTCAAGCGTTTCGTAAATTTGGCGTGATTCAAGTTCATCCTGATAATCCGGATCGAGATAAGTATCGCGATCGCCGATTTTCCATCCGAATTCGCGGTCATAAGCTTCATCCCACCATCCGTCAAGAATACTGAAATTCAAGCCGCCGTTAGCAATTACTTTCATTCCCGAAGTTCCGCTTGCTTCCATAGGCCTGCGCGGAGTATTAAGCCATATATCGCATCCTTCGACCATGTATCGCGCAATATTCATATCATAATTTTCGATGAAGACGATTTTCTTACGGAGATGTTCATCTTTTGAAGTGCTGATAATTTCCTGAATAATTTTTTTGCCTTCGTCATCACGGGGATGAGCTTTACCGGCAATAATAAACTGCAGAGGAGTTTCTTTGTTGCAGAGGATACTTGCCAGTCTCTCAATATCCCGTAAAAAAAGATTAGCTCTTTTGTAGGTCGCGAATCTTCTCGCGAATCCGATAGTGAGTGAATAAGGATCAAGCACTTCTTTTGCCGTAGCGACCTCGATTTTGGATCCACCGCGTGAAATAATTTGCTGACGCAGTCTTTCCCGGGCAAACGCCACTAATCTCTCGCGTCTTCTTTCATGAGTGCGCCATAATTCTTCATCGGGTATATCATAAATGGCTTCCCAGTTTGCGAAGTTTGAAGGATCATCTATAAATTTTTCGCCGAGATAACGCACAAGAAGATCATACATATCTTTCGAGAGATGTGAAAGAGTGTGAATACCATTTGTAACGGAATCAATAGGAATTTCATCAAAAGGAACATGTTTGAATCCTTTGACCCACATTTTTTTTGATACTTCTCCATGCAGCTTGCTCACGCCGTTAACATAGCCAGCGGTGTTCATAGCAAGGTGAGCCATGTTGAAATGGATGGAAGGAGAATCATGTTCAATTGTTCCGAGTCTGTAAAATTGTTCCCCGTTTATTCCAAGTTCATTTCTATAATAATCGCCGAAATATTTTTCAACCATACTATTCTGGAAAACGTCAATTCCCGCCGGAACCGGTGTGTGGGTAGTAAATACATTTGAATAAAAACCAATGTCTTTAGCCTCTTCGAAAGTAATTCCGTAAGTCTTGATAAGCAGGCGCATGCGTTCCAGCGAAAGAAAAGCCGAGTGGCCTTCATTCATATGGCAAACCCATGGTTTAAAACCCAAAGTGTGTAAAGCCCGGATTCCGCCAATGCCAAGCACAATCTCCTGTTGAATTCTTGTTTCATTGTTACCGCCGTAAAGCGATCGGGTTATTTCTTTATCCATAGCGCTGTTTTCATCAACATTGGTATCAAGGAGATATAGAGGAATTCTTCCCACCTGCAATTTCCATATTTGAACAAACACTTCTCTGCCAGGAAAATGAAGAGTTATTTTCAAAGGCTCTTGTTTTTCATTGAGTACTAGCGTCATCGGTTGATTATGGAAATCTATTGTTTCATATCTTTCCTGCTGCCATCCGTCAACAGTAAGAGTCTGCTGGAAGTATCCTTCTTTGTAACATAATCCCACACCGACAAGCGGTACGCCAAGATCGCTGGCAGCTTTGAGATGATCGCCCGAAAGAACTCCTAAACCGCCTGAATAACTTTGCAGGCAATCGGCAAGACCATATTCGGCTGAGAAATAAGCCACATAAGGCTGGTCAACGGGTTTGAAATTTTTGTTATACCATGTCTGCTCAGCCATGTAAGTGCTAAAATTAACATACACTCTGTTCAGATGAGCAATAAAACCATCATCATTAGCCAGGTCTTCGAGTCTCTCCTGTCCGATCTGTCCTAATAACTGAACCGGATTGTGATGAGTAGTGAGCCATAAATCGCGGTTGATTCGTCTGAACAATTCAAGAGCGTCATGATTCCATGCCCAGTAAAGATTGTGAATTATTTCTCTCAGGGGCTCCAGCTTTTCAGGTAAAGAAGGAGTAACGGTAAATGATCCCAGAAAGTTAATCATCGGTCACCTCAATTAAATTCGTAAAATAAGAACTTGTTCTCTTCATACATCGTTCCCAACAGCGCCTGCGAGGTATATACTTTTACTTAAAATGGAAACTAAAAAATAATTTCGATAATTTAGTTATTATAATTTTTTTTTCAAACTTGCCGTGAAATATAATTAAAAAAATGTTTTATGCTCTATTCAAAGTAAACAGACTCCGAATCAGAATTATAAAATAATCAGCAGGAAAATAATGATAAATTATCTGGTAAGCGCTTTGGTGGGGTATTTATTAGGATCAATTCCAGTCGCGTACATTATATTAAAGTACCATAAAAATATCGATATAACTAAAGAAGGCTCGCAAAACGTAGGCGCTCTTAATTCTTACAGAGTTTCCGACTCAAAAGTTATTGCTTCAATAGTCTTTTTCCTGGATTTTCTGAAAGGGTTTCTTTCGGTGGGATTAATTTTATGGTTATTCGGGAGTAATTTCCAGCTTGGTATAACAACTTTATTTTTCGCCGTTCTGGCTCACTGCTATTCGCCCTGGATAAAATTCCGCGGCGGAAGAGGTCTTGCAACAGCGGCGGGTGGAGCTGTCCTCATTTCATTTCCGGTTCTTGTTTTATGGGCTGTTTTCTGGTCAGCAACATATATTTATCGGAAACATATTCATTTTGCCAGTGTATCAGCAACTGTTTTATCGATGATAATTGTTCTAACCTCAGGTGAGCATTTATTGAAGTGGAATAAAATATATGAGAAAGACCTTTTATTTTTTATTATCTCTGTTGATCTCGTTTTTCTCATAATACTCATTAAACATTTGCCGACAATTATGGAATACCTAAAACTGCAAAATAAAAATGTCAGGAAAGATAAATCATGAAAGAAGTAAGATCGATATTAATTTCGTCAATCATTACCATCGCTGTTGTGACTTTGGCATTAACTTACATTTTCGCCTCAAGAAACGGTAATAGCGATCCTAATGAGGGAAATGCATCACAAAATATAGTTACGGTTCTTCAAACGGATGAAGCTAACAGTTTAATA
>CAZEXO010000229.1:432-6472 GCA_964516545.1 uncultured Melioribacteraceae bacterium | reverse complement strand
GAGGCGCTCCAATGAGACGCGAAACAGAAAACTTTTCCATGTACTCACTCATGTCGATACGAACCATCGCGTGTTCATCATTAAAAAGGAATTCAGCAAGCGCTCTGGCTAATTCTGTTTTACCAACGCCGGTTGTCCCGATGAAAATAAATGAACCAATCGGTCGATTTGAGTCCTGTAGTCCCGCGCGGGAACGACGAATCGCGTTTGCAACGGCTGACACGGCGTCGTCCTGACCAACAACCCTCTGATGCAATTCCTCTTCCATGCGAATAAGTTTACTCTTTTCACTTTCGAGCATTTTGCTTACCGGAATGCCCGTCCACTTAGCAACAACCTCAGCAATATCCTCAGCCTCTACTTCTTCTTTAAGAAGTTTGCTGTTTTTCTGAATTTCGGTTAATTCGCCAGATTCTTTATTAAGTTTTTTTTCTAGTTCGTTTATTCGTCCATATCTTATTTCCGCAACCTTGGCAAGATCGCCCTCGCGTTCATATTTTTCAGCAGTTGCTTTTGATTCTTCTATGAGGCTTTTAAGAGAACGAATCTTTTGGATTTTATCTTTTTCCGATTGCCAATGAATTTTGATAGAGCTTCTTGTTTCGGAAATTGTACTTAATTCCTTCTCAAGTTCAACTAAACGTTTTGCAGAGTCTTCATCTTTTTCTCGATTCAGAGCGGCTCTTTCAATTTCGAGTTGTTTGATTTTTCTTTCAATGTTATCAAGCTCTTCGGGCATTGAGTCGATCTGAATTCTTAATCGTGATGCAGACTCATCGATAAGATCGATAGCTTTGTCAGGCAAAAATCTGTCGGAAATATAACGGTGAGATAATTGCACAGCAGCAATGATTGCCGCATCGGTAATGCGAACACCATGATGAACTTCATAACGCTCTTTAAGTCCGCGCAATATTGAAATTGCATCTTCCTCATTTGGTTCTCCGATAAGAACCGGTTGGAATCTTCTTTCAAGCGCAGCATCTTTTTCAATATACTTTTTATATTCATTAAGAGTTGTTGCGCCGATTGTGTGAAGTTCACCACGCGACAAGGCGGGTTTTAGAATATTTGCCGCATCCATTGCGCCATCAGTTTTCCCGGCTCCGACAAGCTGGTGAAGTTCGTCGATGAATAGAATTATTTCTCCATTTGATTCCTGAACTTCTTTTATAACAGCTTTCATACGTTCTTCGAACTGACCGCGAAATTGTGTTCCTGCAACAAGCGCACCCATATCGAGAGCTATGATTCGTTTTGTCTTTAATGTTTCGGGAATATCACCTGAAATAATTCTATGAGCAATTCCCTCGGCAATTGCAGTTTTACCAACGCCGGGCTCACCAATTAAAACGGGATTGTTTTTCGTGCGCCGCGAAAGAACCTGAAGAACACGGCGTATTTCTTCATCACGACCAATAACCGGATCGAGTTTATTTTGTCGTGCCATTTCATTAAGGTCGCGCCCGAATTTTTTTAATGACTGATAAGTATCTTCAGGATTCTGTGAAGTAACGCGTTTTGTTCCTCGAATATCTTTGAGTGCAGATAAAACAACATCGCGAGTGATTTTATTTTCGTTAAAAAGTTTTCCGCAAGCTCCGGAATCTTTTGTAAATGCGAGAAGCAAGTGTTCGGTTGATACGAATTCATCTTTTAGAATTTTCGCTTCCTCTGCCGCGAAATCAAAAAGCCTGGCCGTATTCACAGAAAATTGTTGATTACCAATTCCAGCGCCGGTAACCTTTGGAAGACTTTCCAGCAGGTCACCGATTTTTATCCTGATTCTGTCTATCACTGCGCCTGTTTTTTGAATAATGGAAACAGCAATATTACTGCTGTCCTGCATCATAGCGGCAAGAATATGTTCCGGCTCAATAATTTGATTGTTGTAATTTTGTGCTATCTCAACCGCATTTTGAACCGTTTCCTGAGCTTTGACCGTAAGTTTATTAAAATTAAAATTCATCTTAACACCTCAACAATAAGCCTTTGTATCTCAATATAGCAAAATAAATACCTAAAAATGAAACGCCCATTTTACAGGAATGAGTTCAAAAATGTTTCTTCATTCAAAATGTTATCATAACTAAATGTCAGCATAAGCAACAATTTTTCCCTTTGAACATCTTTACGGATATCGTTTAGGAGGAGTAATGGAAAAAGCTTTACTGATAATATTTATTTCAATCGGGATAATTGTTGGACAAGACGAAAATTTGAAAATTGCCGATGATTTGTTTAATAAGGGGAATTATCTCGGGATGATTAATATTCTGGAAAGTAATTTACCCGAAGACTCTAGTCATGTTTTGTATTGGTATAAACTCGGCATTGCTTATCAAAAAATGAATTATTATGAATTGGCTTACAGTGCGCTATATACCGCGTATAAATTCAACAAGTTTGACGTTGATCTTAATTTAGCTCTTGGGAGAAATTATAATTTATTGGGATCTCCGAATTATTCGCTCTTGTTTTTCGAACAGGCAAAAGAACTTGATCCTGAAAATGCAAATGTTTTAATGGAACTTGCTAATTGTTACGGAGAGGTCGGGGATTATCAGAAAGCGATTGATATTTATGAGCGTCTTTTGGAAATAGATTCTCTTAATTCTTACTATTACAAGCAGGCGGGTCAATTCAGTTATAAATTAGGGAGAATAGAATCAGCGATTTCTAATCTTGAAAAATCATTGATGTTGAATCCCCGGAATGTAAACGTAGCTCTGTTGCTGAGTAGTCTTTATGTTAAAACAGAAAAATTGGAATCGAGTCTGAGTGTTGTCAACACGGGATTGCATTATAACGGAAACAGTCTTCCTCTGGTAAAATTATCGGCGGAGATTCTCTTTAAAATGAAGAAGTATGATAAAGCATCAATTCAATTTGAGTCTGTGATTAAGTCAGGTGATAGCTCATCAACAAATTATCAAAAGTTGGGATTTTGTTATTATTTGACAAAAAATTCGGAAAGAATTTTTATAATAGAATTTGATAGCGCAGGATTTGTTCCAGCAATCAATGCTTTCACCAAAGCTGTTGAGAAAGATTCAACAGATGCTCTTTCAAATATTTATTTGGGTATTTGTTTTAAGGAAATAGGAAATTACACGCAAGCCATAAAAAGTATTAACAAGGGAATAAGATGTTCATTTCCAACTTATCTGAGTGACGCGTATGAACAATTAGCATCAGGTTATGAATTAAAAAGCGAATATACCAAAGCAATAAAAGCCTATAAAAATGCTCATAACTATGATCCCCAAAACACATCTTTGATGTTTCGTCTTGCAGCAGTATATGACAGATATTATAAGGATAGGAATGTACCACTTTTATATTTCAGAAGATTTTTAGACTCATCAGATGATCTGGACCCGCTTTTGAAGAAATATGCTAATGATCGCGTGTCCTTGTTGACAGAAAAGCTACATTTTGAAAATTATAAACATAAATAATTAAGAGCTATTAACAAGCGAAGTACACATCATCGCTGACCTAAGATAAAAACGCAACATTGAATACCCAGGTAAAAAAACGTAAATTTATTTTCGCGTTTTTTTGTTTTCCCTGCAAGCTTGTTAAAATAGGAACAGAATAATTTAATGTATCAATCTAATGAGGATACAATAGCCGCTCTCGCTACGCCTTCCGGGGTAGGGGCTATTTCTGTCATAAGAGTAAGTGGATCCGATAGCATTTCAATTGTTGATAAAATTTTCTCCTCATCAAAAAAACTTTCAGAATCACCAAGTCATACAATTCATTATGGTAAAATCAATTCGGAATCAGGTGAAATTATTGATGATGTTCTTGTATCATTGTTTAAATCACCAAACTCTTACACAGGAGAAGACTCCGTTGAAATAAACACTCATGGAAGTCCATTTGTTGTCCAAAGTGTTTTAGAATTATTGGTTAACTCAGGGTCCAGAATTGCAGAGCCGGGAGAGTTTACAAAACGCGCGTTCATGAATGGGAAGATTGACCTTGCTCAGGCGGAGGCTGTGGCGGATATAATAAACAGCAGCACTAAAGCCTCTCTGCGTGGTGCAAGAAATCAACTCGATGGAGTGTTAAGCGCAAAAGTAGATATTCTCCGTGATCATCTTATTGACATTTCATCGTTTCTTGAACTGGAGTTGGATTTTGCAGAAGAGGAACTGGAATTTGTTAATCTTACAGAAGCCAAAAATAAAATAGAAAAAGCCATCGCTGAAATAAACCACTTGTTGGATACATACACATATGGAAGAATTATCAGAGATGGTGTAAATGTAGCGATAGTGGGGAAACCAAACGTAGGTAAATCATCACTTCTTAATTACATTCTAAAAGAAGGCAGAGCTATTGTTAGTGAAATTCCCGGAACAACACGGGATGTTATTCGCGAGGAAGTTGTGATTGATGGTGTTCTGTTCAAACTTTTTGATACAGCGGGAATCAGGAATTCTCAAGATGTTATTGAGAAAGAGGGCGTCAATAGAAGTAAAGAAGCAATTAAAAATGCAGATCTTATTGTTTTTATAAATTCAGTGGAAGAAGGTTTTTCAGAGGAGGTTTTCCGTGAATTAAAAACAATCAGCGAAGAAGACAGAATAATAATTCTTCTGAATAAAATAGATGTCGGTGATGATATCACAAGAAAATATGATATCAAGATATCTGCTAAAACGGGACAGGGAGTCAATAGCTTGTTTAAGGAGCTTAAAAGTAAATCATTCAGTGAATTTAATTATACCGAAAAATCTGCCATTGTAACTAATATTCGTCACAAGAAATCTTTAGATAATGCAAAGGCATTTCTTTTGGGAGCGTTGAAATCGATTGACGACGGAATGACCCAGGAATTTATTGCCGTCGATATGAGAAATGCTGAAAGTTCGCTGGGGGAAATTATTGGAAAAGTTACAACGGACGACATTTTGAATAACATATTTTCCAGATTCTGTATCGGGAAATAATTTGTTTCGTTCCACGTGAAACGAAATAATTCCCAAATATTCTGAAAATTTTTTTAGGTCTTCATTAAAGAAAAATATGGCGTTTCACGTGAAACTAGAAAGGAAGTAAATGAGGGAATTTGATATTGTTGTTGTTGGCGGTGGTCATGCGGGAATTGAAGCGGTAGTAACTGCGGCTCAAATGGGATGCACCGTTGCATTGGTAACTATGGAAAAGAATGGTATTGGAAGATTGTCTTGTAATCCATCAGTTGGAGGTTCTGCAAAGGGACACCTGGTTCATGAAATTGATGCTCTCGGCGGTGTGATGGGGTTAATTGCTGATCGAACGGGAATTCAGTTCCGGATTTTAAATAAGTCAAAAGGTCCGGCCATCTGGGCCGGAAGGTGTCAATCTGACAGAACGCTTTATTCTGAAGAAGCGGCTCGAACAGTAGAATCATATCAACGTGTGGAAATAATTGAAGATTCGGTTGTTGAGGCAATTGCAGAAAACAAGAAAATCATTGGAGCGAAAACTAAATCCGGATTAGAGTTAAAATGTAAAGCGCTTGTTGTATCAACCGGCACATTTCTAAACGGATTGATGCATACTGGTCTTAATAAAACAGCCGGTGGTCGTTATGGAGAAGAACCATCTTTGGGACTTACAGATTCTTTGGTTCGTTTAGGTTTAGAGTGCGGACGATTAAAGACAGGTACTCCACCAAGAATCAGAAAAGATTCTGTAGATTTTGAGAGGATGGAAGAACAGCCAGGAGATGAATTTCCCATTCCTTTTTCCCTACAAACAGATAAAAATAGTTTTCCATTTCTTCCGCAGGTGAACTGTTATCTAACCTACACAAATGAACAAGTGCATAAAGTCTTGGAGAAAGGATTTGACAGATCTCCATTGTTTCGTGGAATTATCGAGGGAGTTGGACCGAGATACTGTCCCTCAATTGAGGATAAGGTTGTAAGATTTTCAGATAAACCGAGGCATCAGTTATTCCTTGAGCCCGAAGGTCTTAACGATCCTCTTATGTACCTAAGTGGATTTTCATCTTCTCTTCCTGAAGAAATTCAACTTG
>CAZEXO010000229.1:0-422 GCA_964516545.1 uncultured Melioribacteraceae bacterium | reverse complement strand
GAAAATGTTGTTATGACCAGACCTGCATATGCAGTTGAATACGATTATTTTCCTCCTTATCAGGTTGGTCTTACGCTCGAAACTAAACTCATTGAAGGACTTTACATAGCTGGTCAGGTTAACGGAACTTCAGGTTATGAAGAAGCCGCGGCTCAGGGATTGATTGCAGGAATTAATGCTGCTCTGAAAATCCAAAAGAGACCAGAGTTTGTTTTGAAAAGAACTGAAGCCTATATCGGAGTATTAATTGATGATCTTGTCGGGAAATCAACAAATGAACCCTACAGGATGTTCACATCCAGGGCCGAACATAGATTGTTATTGCGGCAGGATAACGCGGACAAACGATTACTGAAATATGGATATGATTTTGGATTAATTCCTCGGGCAGTATATGATGAATTTAAAAGTAGAGACGCCAC
>CAZEXO010000228.1:0-6516 GCA_964516545.1 uncultured Melioribacteraceae bacterium | reverse complement strand
GGAATGAGAAGTACGAAATACAAAACTTCTGTCTTCATTTAACTGAAAAAGTATATATACCGATTTACGAATGGGTATCCTGTAAAAAGCTGCAAATATTCCTGATTCTTTTCGTTCAGACATATTTTGAGCTTCTGTAAGATTAATAATCCGGATGAAGAATAATTTACTTAATCTTCATCCTTAACCTGCATTACTAATAGTCCCGCAATAATCATTGAGATACCGCCGAGCACCAAAGCATAAATTGCCTCGTTGGCGAAAATACTTTTCACGCAGAAACCTAAAATAGCCGCGGCTGTTATCTGGGGAATCACGATAAAGAAATTAAAGATTCCCATGTAAACACCCATTTTATGCTGCGGCAAAGAACCGGTCAATATTGCGTAAGGCATGGCGAGAATAGACGCCCAGGCAAGTCCTATTCCCAACTCGGAAATCAACAGTAAGTTCGGATCTTTTATCACGTAGAATGAAAGTAATCCCAACCCGCCGATTATTAAACTTATCATGTGAACGGTTTTACGGCTTGTTCGTTTTGCCAGCCAGATTAATAAAAATGCCATCACCGCCGCGAAACCGTTATAAACCGACATCAACACTCCAACCCAGTCAGCGCCCTCGTTATAAAGTGCCGAGCTTGTGTCTGCAGCCCCGTAAACATGACGCGTAACCGCCGGGGTCGTGTAAATCCACATGGCGAATAATGCGAACCAACTGAAAAATTGTACGTATGCAAGCTGCACCATGGTTTTCGGCATTTTATATAAATCATTGATTACAACTACAAGTCCGCCGGTTACTTTATTTTGTTTTGTAAATAAACCAACGACTATCTGAAGCAATCCATAAACAGCAATGCCCCCGAAGAAAACTCCTAAACCATAATCCATGTAGATGAAAAAATCGAAAATGACGAATAACAAAATTCCGATGAGCAAGAATACAGAACCGTTCCTGTATAATTTTTTCGCCTCAACAGGAGTTTCATCATAAACCCTTTTGGCTTGACTGGAATCTGCCTCGGCGTATTTTGCCATTTCTTCGGGAGGATATTCTTTACTGGTCAAAACAGTCCAGAGCACAGCTCCCAGGAACGCCACGCCACCGATATAAAACGAGTATTTTACGGAGGCGGGAATTTCACCTTCCGGAGCGATGTTGCTTATTCCGAACCAGTTTGTCATCATGTAAGGAAGCGCTGAGGCAACCACGGCGCCCGTTCCTATGAAAAAACTCTGCATCGAAAAACCGATGGTTCGCTGTTCAGCGGGAAGAACATCTCCCACAAACGCCCGGAAGGGCTCCATGCTGATATTAATTGACGCGTCAAGAATCCACAACATTCCGGCGGCTACCCATAAAAGGGGAGAATTGGGCATAACGAATAAAGCCGCTGTTGCAAGAATAGCGCCGACCAGAAAATAGGGTCTTCGTCTTCCAAGTCTTCCCCAGGTTTTGTCGCTCATGTGTCCGATGATAGGCTGAACTATTAATCCGGTTACCGGCGCTGCCATCCAGAGAATAGGAATTTCATCTATGCTTGCCCCCAGAGTTTCAAATATTCTGCTCACGTTCGCGTTCTGCAGGGCAAAGCCGAACTGAATCCCGAGGAATCCGAAACTCATATTCCATATCTGCCAAAAACGTAATCTTGGTTTTTTCATCTTCTCTTCCTCAATTAATGAGTTCTTACATAAACTAAATATTGCCAGGGATTCAGTTCAAATTCCATTTCACCGGCTATCTCAACAGCGTCGTCTTTGTCAAAAAGATTTCTGTAATCGCCGATTGCCGAACTGCTGGAAAATTTAACGGTCTGTTTTTCCTCCGACATATTGAAGAGCGTGAATATTTTATGCCCTTCTTTACTCCGCGTGAAGGAGAGAACATCCTCGTTTCCGGTATTAATAAATTCCATGACGCCGCCGTTTTCACCGTTCCAGAGAGCGAAGTTATTCAACTTAAGCATGTTGAGCCGGCGGAATATTTTAGCGAACCGATGTTCTTTCCAGGGAATTAAATCTTTCTCGAAAAAATTCAATCGTTTATCAAGCCCTGCTTCCTGACCGCTGTAAATAAGAGGCATACCCCGCACGGTTCCGCACAACACGTTGAATGTTTCGGCTCCGTCGCCCAATCTTTCAAAAACTGTTCCGTTCCAACTGTTCTCATCATGATTTGTGGTGAATACCATTCTGTAATCTTCAGGGCGGTATTCTTTTCTCTGATCCTCAAGTAGCCGGACAAGATCATTGGCACTCTTTTCACCTTTGGCAATAGCGTTCATCATATCCTTAAGCGGCCAGTTATAAGTCATGTCAAACCAGGGATGAAGAAAACTCTCGTTGGCTTCGGCAAGCATAAAAACAGGTTTAACGCTGTCAAGTTCTTTTCTTGTTCTTTGCCAGAAATCCACAGGAACCATGGCGGCAACATCACATCTGTAACCGTCAATGTCATATTTTTCAATCCAGAATTTCATGGCGCTTATCATCGAATCGCGCAATTCAGCGTTATCATAATTCAAATCGATAACATCCGCCCAATCTGCAACCGGCGGATAAAAATTCCCAAGTGAATCCTTACTGAAAAACTGCGGGTGTGTCTGTGTCCAAACGTTATCCCAGGAAGAATGATTCGCGACCCAGTCGATAATTACAAACATACCCATCGAATGAATTTTATCTACAAGATTTTTAAAATCTTCAGGAGTTCCGAATTCAGGATTCACGGCTTTATAATCTTTCACCGAATAATAACTTCCAAGCGTTCCTTTACGGTTCATTTCGCCGATCGGGTTAACCGGCATCAGCCATAAAATTCCAACGCCAAGTTCCTTAAGCGCGGGCAGTCTTTTTTCGAAAGCCGCAAACGTTCCTTCTTCAGTGTATTGACGGATATTAACTTCATAAATGGATAAATTCTTACTCCACTCCGGAGTAACCGGGGTGTAATCTTCGCTTTGCTGTTGTTTGTTACAAGAAGCAAAAACAAAAATGATAAAAAGAAAAAAGAGATACTTAAAGCGGCAAAATACTTTTGATTTCATGAAGCCTCCCTGTTAAAATCTTTGATTCGTAAGAATTCGACTGAGAAAAAAATACTAATAATTCCCGTATAAAACCCTAATTGTTTTTATCAAATGATAGTGTTTTATTATATAATTGCTTTCGGAAACGTGTGCGGAAAGCCGTAGAAGAAAAAGTTGTTGTATTTTTTTATTCGTAACTGAAATTCCGTAAATCATATACAATGGGTGCGTCGGTTGTTAAACCCAGAATTAATCCGATCAGTCCGGTTAATCCGGCTAAAACAATAACGCCAAACATGAACCATCCTTTCTCAGCGGATGAGTTGGAACTCGTAAAATAATATCCTAATCCTGCAGTAAGGGCGATCCCTGAGCCTATTAAAAAACCCTGGATGGCGCTGGCAGTCTTCTGGGTTTTAAATATCTTTTCGATTTCAATGGTGGGTAGCTTACAGGATAATTTCGGAGAGTCAACGTCCTGCCAGGTTGTAGTATCAGGTTTTACAAAAACATTAACTCCTGAAAAAGTAATCCCGGATTTTGTTACAATATAAACTTGTTCACCTGCGTTATACTTGTTTATTTTTTCAAAGTATTCTTCCCATGAACCATACTTATTTACATTGCTCGTAATAGCGCACGAAGTTACAAGGACAGAAAAAATCAGAAGGAAAGTAATTGCCTGCAGAGAAAATTTGTGGATCAATTTTATCACCTGTTCTTGTACCGGAAAAATGTTATGATAGCAAATTGTAAAAATTTTTGGGATTCAGAAAAATATTATTTGTTAGATGTATGTAAAATAAATCCTGATTTAGGAAGAACATTAACGCCTTCTGAAATTAAGGATACGGGTTCCGCGCCTGCACTTTCGGAGTTAACAAGAATCTCATATTCTTTCCCTGAAAAACAATGTTTCATACATTTATCCGAAGCGTTTATTAATACTAAAAATTCATCCGATGTGTTTTTTATTGATAGCGCGATCTGAAAATTGTTATCCGTTTCGTAAAACTTAATTTGATGTGGTTTCGCTCTGCGTAGTAATTCGTGTTTGTTCCGCAGATGGATTAGTCCTTTGTAATAATCAAGAAGTTCTTCATTTATTTCCGCGTGTTTGTAATTCAGATAATTGGTTTCGTTGTCTTTGTCGTAGGAATTAGGATCCATTTTTCCGGCATAAGAATCATCAACATCATTTACTTTAGGAATAATTTTACTTCGGGCGAATTCCTGACCTTCATGAATCATAATAATTCCCTGAGTGGAAAAGAGGAATAAAGCCGCGAGTTTATTCAATCGCATTTGTTCGGTTGAAAGTTTAACATGCCTGTCGGCATTCCGCGTGTTTACTTTATTGTCGCCATGATTGAGTGCGATTCTTATAAAATCACCCAGAGTAAAACCGTCGTGTGATTCAAGATAATTAACGGAGAGTTCGGGAGAATGATAGAATCCGTCACCCGTGCCTATCAGAGAACCGCGTAAATAATTTTTGATGCACTCGTTATCTTTGCCGCCGAAATACTTACCGAACAACCAGCCTGATCCGTTAAATGGATTCTCCCCCTTAAATCCGTTACGCAGTTGATCATTCCACGCTGACCATCCCCGCAAAGAAAAACCAGTCGGATCATAACCGCCGCCCCAGGGTTCTGCAATAAAAATTACATCGGGATTTATGATGCGCGCTTCTTCCATTATTTCTTCGAGTGTTTTAAAATCAATTATCTTACCCAGATCAAAACGAAAACCGTCAATATGATATTCAGTCATCCAGTAAATAATGCTGTCTTTAATCAATCGCCGAACCATGGGACGTTCACTGGCAAGATCATTACCACACCAGCTTTCGTTGCTCAGATTGCCTTGTTCATCTTTGCGTAAATAATAATTTTCATCAATCGACTGAAGACCTGAAATTTCATAAGTGCTGATATGATTAAAAACAACATCCATGATTACGGCAATGCCTTCCTTATGGAATGACCTTACCATGTCCTTAAAATCTTTTACCTGCTTACCCGAATCGCCTGTCCATTTGTAATCTATCAGTCTTCCGTTCTTCTGGGAATATTTTGCCGCGGGAGCAAAATAACAGGCGGTCATATAACCCCAGTGATTTTCCTCGTAAGGGTTCCAGGTGTTTTCTCTCCCTGAATGTTCCTCGAAATATGGAATTTCATAATATGAAAATTCGTGAGTCGGTAAAAGTTCAACAGCATTGACACCAAGCGATTTTATATAACTTAATCCGCCGGGTGTATTTTTTTCCGTGAGACCTTTATACGTTCCTTTATTTATCACGCCGGAACTATTATGAGCCGTCAAATCTTTCACGTGCATTTCATAGATGATGAGATCGCGGGGATTTATTTTTATCCAGGTATCGTCCCGCCAGTTATATTCTTCATCGTAAACAATTGAAAGACGCGGATTCATATAATCAGCGTACGTTGCAAGCGCTTTTGAATAAGGATCGATTACCAAAGGAATATCTTTTCCGTCCCACTTATGGGCTTCATCAAGAATTTTATAAGCATAAAACTTACCGGATAAATTTTCGCGTATGCAGGCTTCCCATACGCCGTTTTCATCGATGCTCATTTCAAAAATATCTTTTGATGCGCTGCCGGGTTTATCGAATACATGAACAAAAAGTCGCGCGGCAGTCGGGGCAAAAATTCGGAAGATAGTCCTGTCACCCTCAACAATTGATCCCAGCGGTTTTGAACTGAAGTAATCGTCAAGTGATTTGCTGACTTCCTTTTTAGGAACAGCTTTAATTTCGATATTGGAAAAATTTTTTAGTCTTGCCGCCATACAATTTATAACCGGGGTGAAAGCACCCGAAAATTAACATTTTTATTTTTGTTTACAAATTAATAATCGAAAGGAAATGTGATTAGTTGATTTAATGAAATAAGAAACGAGGAAGGAAAAACTCCTTTTTTTAGTAAGATATTTTCCGCGCAAAACAGAGTTTATTTATTAAGCATGTTATAACATTTGCGGTAATATTTTCTTTATATAAAACATTCCTGAATTTCGAAGTTAGCAGTGAAATTTTAGGGGGTAATTTACCCTCAGCAGTCAAAGGCAGATGGATTAAATTACTTCATGGCTCCAATGTTGGCGCAACATCTTTAAATATAATAATAACCTTCTCTTTCAGGCTGATATAAAATTTCTTCTATTTTTATTTCTCTTTTTCCCTGTGGATTTTTCAACTCGGCAAAATCGCCGGCTTTGTAACCGATTACGGCAATTCCAAGGGGATCAATAACTGATAGTTTGTTTTGTTTTTTATCCTCGTCAAACGGAAAAACTAACGTGTATTCTTTTTCCTCGCCGGTTTCGGGAATGGTAATTCTGAACTTTGAATTCATGGTAATAACATCTCCCGGAATATCTTTCGGGTCAACAATAACGGCGTTTTTCAATTCCTCCGTGCTCCGCCCGGCAAAGCTCCAGATTTCCGC
>CAZEXO010000227.1:0-6614 GCA_964516545.1 uncultured Melioribacteraceae bacterium | reverse complement strand
CAATACTTCTGAAGAATATTCACTGGTGGATTTTTAAGAATGCGAAGAATGGGAAAAATTTCAGGCAGGGGAAATTCTGGACTTTTAATTCAGCGCCGGCGTTTGCAGCGTTGTTTCCCTACATGGCGCCGACAAGTATAAGGAGATGGCTCTGTGAACTGGAAGAGGAGGAATGGATAATTTCAGATAATTTTAATCAAAGGAGGAATGATAAAACAAAATGGTATGCTGTTGGAGATAGGCTTAAAATATATTGTTCACAAAATGGAATGGAACTGGAATTGGGGGAAAAATCTCTCAACCAAAATGAGCGAGAGAATTTTGAGGATGATCTTTTTACGCAAAGTGTCAACCAAAATGAGCGATCCATCAACCAAAATGGTTTATCGATCAACCAAAATGAGCGACCGTTACCAGATATATATACAGATATAATACAAGATGTAGTAGTAGTAGTAGAAAATAACAACGACGGCAACATTTTTAAGGAAATGAATGAAGTAAATCTGAATGATGATGAAAAGATAAGGGAGAGTATTTCCAGAATGTTTGAATTAGTAAATATTCAAATATTCTTTATGGCTGTTGATAGAATAATGAATGAGCTGGTTGATATACGGAATGAGATTTCCAAACAAGATGCCTGGAAAATAATTATCGATAGTTTTGTTGAAGTTGCCGGGATGAAGAGTGAGAATAAATCCGTGAATTATTTACTGGCGAAAATTAAGGGAAAGAAGGATGAGTTTTATCGGGCGAAGGTGAAGAGGAAAAAATCTCTTTCAATGACTGAGAAAGTTGAAGAAGAAAAAAGGGAGGATCTGCGGGGATTGGAATTGGCGAGGAGGGAGTTTGAGTTAAGGAAAGATTTGCTGACGCCGGCGGCTGTGATGAGGATTGAGAGATTGTTGGAGGAGAATAAACATTTGTCTGTGATGGCGGAGTTGTATGATCAAAAAAATGGGATTAGTCCGGCTACGCCGCGGGCTTCGCCGTGATAATGGGGAATGAAAATTTTTCGTGGGAAAAAACATTTGTCAGTGATGGCGGAGTTGTATGATCAAAAAAAAGGGATTAGTCCGGCTACGCCGCGGGCTTCGCCGTGATAATGAGGAATGAAAATTTTTCGTGGGAAAAAACATTTGTCAGTGATGGCGGAGTTGTATGATCAAAAAAAAGGGATTAGTCCGGCTACGCCCGGGGCTTCGCCGTGATAATAGGGAATGAAAATTTTTCGTGGGAAAAAACATTTGTCTGTGATGGCTGAAGTATTTGATTGGAAGAATTGGGGTAGTCCGTTTAAGTCCAGGGCTTCGCTATGAAAGGCGGGATGAGATAAAAAACAATAGCACGAATAGGTAAATTATCACTGGGAAAAGCATAATGATATAAAACCTATGCTGGGGGCAGAAAACTTAAGCGATTGAAAAGAAATATAACCTTTCAATATTTATCAGCTCATTGTTTTTTAAGTCTAAAATAATAATATTTGGCGCAACCTTTATAATCTACTTGTGTGAAACAGAGGTAACATGCAGCATAATTTTGATAGGAAAACCGATAATGAACTGATGCATGAGTTTTCCAAATGTTCTTCAAAAGCATTTGAAGAAATTATGAACAGATATAAAAAAAGACTTTTTAATTACCTGATCTGTGGATTGCTGCCAAATCGACAGGAAGCGGAAGATGTAGTCCAGGAAACGTTCATCAGGGCATATAAATGTAAATTCACTTACAAATTCACCTATCAGTTTTCCACATGGATTTATACAATCTGCAGAAATCTTGCACTTAATACTAAGAGAAATAATAAATCGGTAAGTCTCGATCAGGAAACGTTTGAAAAAATGCCGACGCAGGCACCGGACAATTCCCTTGAAGAAAATGAAGTTTCGAAGATCATGAAAGAAGTGTTGTCCAGGCTCGACAAAAAGTACAGAGATATAATAACATTAAGATATCTTGAAGGTTTATCTTACAAGGAAATCTCAGAAATTACAGGCATAGGCGAGAATACGTTGAAGTCGCACTGTAAAAGAGCCTTAGAATTTATTAGAAAAGAAATGGAGAAGATGGAAATTGAGAAATAAAAATTTCACTCCTGAAGAAGATTTTGAAAAAGAGAATCTCAGCATCATAAATAATCTAAGAAAAATTAATGATGAAGAATTGTCTGAGGAATTTGAGGAGAAGCTGCATAAGGGCATTTCTTTAGTAAATTTTAAGTCAAGACAAAAGTTCATTTTTTGGCAGAGCATCAAAAATGTGATGGTAAAGATGAGTCATTTACCACAGCCTGTAAAATCAATTGGTTACACCGTTTTAACCGTCTTTGTTCTTTTGATGGTTTATATTTCTATTCAAACACCAGGAAACATTTCGAATAGAAACACACATTCGCCGGGTAAAAAGAATGAAAAAATTGAAGCCGATATCACACGTGAAAAAAGTAGTATAGGGGATATTAAAAATAGTCTTTCCGAAAAAGGAGCTATTGACAGATTGTATTATGAATTATCCGACAGTAATGAAATCGTAATAAAACCTTCGATAGCAGAGATCAAAAAAATTCTTACCAGCGAAGTCTTCAGAGAAAAAATTGCAGAGTACAAATCACCTGTACTTGATGATTCATTAAAAATTATAGCAGAGATTTTCAGGAATCCGAAATAAACTGAAGGTAATACTTATCTTCAAAATACAATTCCAGGAACAACGCAGTAAAATTCTCTCTTAATAATCCAGCATTGTATCCGGTGAGCGCAAACCTTTATTAATCAAAGTCACTTTAGGAGAAAAAGAATCAATGATTGTGCAACCGAGTTTACTCTTCCGTGTGTAATAAACAAAAAAAAATTCCAACAAAAGAATCCAATTACCAAAATACCATTTATAATCAGGGAGAGTAGTATAATGAAAAATGTAAAGTTACTTGTTGTAATGTTATTTGTAGTTTTTGTATTTGGTTGCAGCGATGATGAATCCAATCCGGTTGGACCGGAGACTTCATCAACTATCACAAGTCTTCAGGGAAAAATAAACAATTGGATACTCGGTTCCTCGAAACTTATCAAATTTAATGTATTCGGTTCATCAAGTGTTGATGAGACAGGTAATTTCACAATCGCAAATTTATCTGTTCCTTATGAGGATCAGATGAAAAATATTTTAAATTACTATTCCGGTTTTACACAACAACCGGTTTTGTCAGACGAAAATGTGAAATATTTTATCGTTCCCTATTTGAGTATTGTCAATGCAAGTGAGCCGGGAAGAAGTATTGGGTCTGTTCAAAAAGTCGGTACTAATAATCCAAATCTTACAGTTGGGGATTATTTTACAAATTACTTTTACCTTGATAAACCGATAGTAATTGACGGTGTTTCGGCATATTCAATTGGCGGAGTTAATTATAAAGAGGTTTATAATAATGTAACACTGGTTAAAGGCTGGAATAGGTTTGTAAATATAGTTTATGCGATTGATGCAACAACGAATACGATTACATACGAAATAGCTACAATCGAACCGACTGAAGGATTATGGTACTATTTCAGTAATTCTAATTCAAGTCTTAGTAAGTTCAGACTGCTGTATAATCAATAATAACTGTTGTGTTTATCCAATGCAATTCTTTTTGTGGAGAGAAAATGATGTAGAATTAAAATAATTCTAAGTAAATAACAACCATTTAATACAGACCCAGGGGAAGTGTTTCTCCTGGGTTTTTGAAAATATTGTGAGCGAGAATAATGATGGTAAAGGTTTTCCTGGATGCAAAGATGTATACCTGAGTTTTTTCAGAAAACTGATGTTTATCCAAGAGGTTTTGAAAGTCCAAATTATTTTTTATTTTGCTTTGTGATTTAATAATTTTAACAGAGTCTATTGTTGCTACACAATAGTCATTCCTGAAAAAATATGATGACAAAAAATATTACTTACCGAAAATCCGGAATTCTACAAATTGGAATTACAGGTCATCGTAATCTTTGTGAAACTTCTTCTGAACGGCTGATAGAACAGATATGTAAGGTCTTGAATGAAATTAAAAAACAAACCCAGGAGATTTACCTCAAACAGAATTCAAACACTTCTGAGGAAGATTTAGAGTATAAAATGCTTTCGCCGCTTGCCGAGGGAGCTGACAGACTCGCTGCAAAAGCAGCGCTTATTTGTGGTTATAAACTTGATTGCCCGTTACCCTTGTCTATTGAAGAATATGAGAAAGATTTTCTTACCGAAGAGTCAAAATTTGAATTCAGGGAATTACTCAGTAATGCAAGTACTGTTTTTGAAATAAAAAATAGCCGAACAATGTTTGAGGGAGGGGAAGCGTACTTAAATGTTGGTCAATATATTCTTGACCGATGTGATATCCTTATTTCAGTGTGGGATGGGAGGGAGACACACAAAAAAGGCGGTACTTATGATATTACAAGAAGAGCGATTGCTAAGAATATGCCCATCATTTGGATTAATAGTGAAAACTGTATAAGTAAATTCTTAATTGATGATAATACTTTTTCAGATTGGGAAGAAGAATTAAAGAAACGAATGAGACTCCTAATGCCTAATAGAAAGGGGAAAAATCAATTCAAGAATCAGGATAATTTGATTATATCTGCGGAAAAGAATGCTTGAAAATAAATGATTATTGAAATAAACCTTAGTCTTGGAGCAATCGATGAAAAAATACAGAATATTTCTGGCGTCATCAGCCGAACTGGATCGGGATAAAGAGTTATTTGAGATTTTTGTCAGTAAGAAAAATAAAGAATGGCATAACAAAGGTGTTTTCTTAGAACTCTTAACCTGGAAAGATTTTGTTGATGCTATTTCAGAAACCCGGTTGCAGGATGATTACAATGATGCTATCAGGTCAAGTGATATATTTATCGTTCTTTTTCATACTAACCTGGGCAGATATACAAACGAAGAATTTGAGATTGCCTACAATCAATTCAAAAAAAGCGGTAGAAAGCGACCTTTAATATTCACTTATTTCAAAGATGAAAGTGATCAAAGCATCGATAAGGGAATAGATGATTTTAAAAATAAGCTTGATAAACTCGGGCATTTCTATACGTTATATAAAAACAATGAAGACCTTAACCACAAGTTTGATGTTCAGCTTGATAAATTAGTTGATGAAGGAGCTATAAAATTTAACACACTGAACTGGGTAAAAATCTATAAATATGTTGCGCTATTTTTAGTTCTGCCTGTTATTCTGCTCATTTCTGTTTATTACTATATAGTTAATTCGCAGCCGTTTAATATGACTGTAAGGGTAAAGGAGAATAATCCGATACCGGGATTACCATATTCTGAAGGCATACTTAAATTAACTTATGGCGATAAAACGGAAACTATGGAGATAAAGGAAGAGGGGATTTTTAAACAGTTGCATGCAAAATATTATGATGAAAAAGTGAAATTAGGATTTAGTTCGAAGGGATATGTGCCAGTAGATACTTTCGTTACAGCCGAAAAATATCTAGAGCTTGCAATTTACAGAGATAATTCCTTAGGAAAAATATTTGGCATTGTACAAGATGAATATGGAAAAGCGATAAGCAGCGCAACAATTTCAATAGACGAATTAAAAACCGATTCGGATTCAAACGGCAGATATATATTAGAAATCCCAAGAGAAAGACAGGCTGAAGAACAAAGAATAAGGGTTTATAAAAATGGTTTCGAAAATTGGGATAAAACTCTGCCAATTATTCAAAATGTTGAAATCCCAATCGTTTTGAAAAAGGAGTGAGAATGAAAAAGGCAGGAATGCTTTTTCTATTATTTGTTAATATTTCTATTGCTCAGGTCTTTCAGAAAGGCGTTGTTTATGAATTAAACTCAGGGAGTAAACCCATTAGAGGAGTTGAAATTTTTGCTATTGGCTCTTCTGTTGCTTTAAGTGACGATAACGGTTATTTCTCACTTGCATTCAATAAAAAGAAAAACGGGGATCCCCTTTATGTAAAAGAAATAAATAAAAAGGGGTATGAACTGGTAAATGAAGAAGTTAATAATGGAATATTTACTACACTGGTGCCTTTCAGAATAATAATGTGCACAGAAGGATTATTAGAAGAAACAAGAAGAAAGTATTATAAAATAGGCGAGGATTATTATAAAAAGAGATATGATAAAGAAGTGAATGAACTTAAAAAGCAAAAGGAATTGAACCATATATCAGAAGAAAAGTTTAACACCAGAATAAAAGAAGCGAACGAGGAATTAAAAAAGAGAAGAGAAAATCTGGATTATTATACTGATAGATTCTCAAGGATTAATAAAGATGAGCTTAATGAGCTGGATAAATCCGCTATAATTCTGCTGGAGCAGGGTAAAATTGATGAGGCAATAAAAGTTTATGAAGATGCGAAAATTCTTGAGACTTTTTTAACAAAACTTGCTGCCAGGGATACAGCTAGTTATAATTTAAGTGTTTTAGCTCCAGTATTAATTTCGGAAATAGATTTGCTGATTAAGAAGTATGGATATATAAATAATGATAAGGCGGAAACAGTTCTTAAGACAATTGCCAAATCAGATTCCATGAATTTTATTTACGTATTCAAATATGCCGTTTTTCTAACTGA
>CAZEXO010000226.1:3045-6651 GCA_964516545.1 uncultured Melioribacteraceae bacterium | reverse complement strand
CTATTTAAAAAGTTTTTGCACTATAGTAAATAGGTAAAGTTTACAATTCATCCATGTATGACCGCCATCAGAAATAAAAGTCTCATGCTTTATTTGTTTTTCATCTAGTACTTGTAAATATTCCGATATAACCGGGTATAAGCCGTCTTCTGTGCCGACACCTATCCAGAATAATTTCAATCTTGTATTTGTTAACGACGGGTTTTTAAAAGCTACTTCATTATTTCTTTCGAATTCGTGTTTAAGCATACCGGGTGCAAAACCACAGACCCATCTAAAAAAATCCGGATTGTTCAGACCAAAATATAACGAAGTGCCACCACCTCCCGAAAATCCTGCTATCGCTCTGTTATCATTATCCTTTTTAACACGATAATTATTTTCTATAAACGGCAGCAAATTATTGAAAAAATCTTTTTTGAATTCCTGCAGGTTTTCCCAATTCCTTAAACTGCCTGAAGATTTGCTGATTACCGGGAAAGCCCTGCCGTATGGCATTGCAATTATCATAGGAACAGCTTTTTCTTGATGAATAAGATTATCAAGAATAATATTTGCGCGGCCAACTTTCGTCCAGGTCTCTTCGGTATCTGTCGTACCGTGAAGAAGATAAAGAACCGGATATTCTGTATCGTTATTTTTTTCATATCCCGGAGGTGTATAAATAACCACCGGGCGTATTCCAAGTTCGGGGGAATTATAGTATCTATACGATACGGTTCCGTGAGGAACATCCATTATTGTATGAACTAACGGAGAATTGCCAGTTATTTCAACAATACTGTTCTGAAAACCTTCGTTAGGAAATATTGCCGAATTTTGAGGATCGGATACACTGATTCCATCAATTACAAAATGGTATGGATACATGTCGGGTTTTACAGGTCCAACCGTTAAACTCCAAACACCATTTGAATCTTTTGCCAAAGGTACGTTGCTTTTTTGAAATTGCGCATTTAGCATGACTTCTTTTGCATTCGGGGCAAAAACCCGGAAGACAATTGTATCAGCATTGTTAACCTGGGGTGAAATAAATACAGGCACCCTCGCAGGTTGCCCAAATACATTATAGAAACTGCAAATTATTGTGAATAGTAATATTAGTCGGCTAAGTGCTTTTTTCTTCATTGAATTCTCTCGCTAAATTCATTTAAAAAGTTTTTGCGCAAAATCATGGAGTGATTTTCTCCATACCTGCCATTCATGTCCACCGGGAAATGATGCGAATTCAACTCTCAATCCACTTCTCTTAAAAGTATCAATAAGTTTTTTTGTGTATTCAATCCGTGGGTCCCCTTCGCCAACGGAAATATAAAATACTTTAATTTTTTCATTGAATGATTGTGACTTTGTTAGAATGCCCGGTATTATTGTTTCGGGATTAAACTCTGTAGTTGCTTGGCGACCGATACCTCCAAAAAGACCAGAGCTGAAAATTCCCACATTTGCAAACATCTCTATATTCCGAAGTCCGGTGTAAAAAGCTTGTCCACCGCCCATAGATAGTCCTGCAATTGCCCTGTTTGCAGCATCTGTTTTTACCCTGTAATTACTTTCAATAAACGGTATAACGTTTTCAAAAATCTCTTCTTTAAAATATGTCATGGCTTCTTCGCTGTAACCAGGAGCGTTAGTTCCGGGTTTCGAAACATTTCCGTTTGGAATGACAACGAGCATTGGAACAGCTTTTCCTTCAGCTATAAGATTATCAAGAATAATATTTGTCTTCCCTTGTTCTGCCCAGCCGCGTTCATCCTCTCCACCGCCGTGCTGAATATAAAGTACCGGGTATTTCTCATTTATATTTTTATCGTACCCAGGGGGAGTGTAGATGTTTATGTTTCTCCAAGTCCCTGTTGTTTTTGAGAAATAAGATTTTGATCTTATGTCTCCGTGGGGAATATCTGTAATTGTGTAAAAATCTACGCCCGCTTCAGGGATATCAATCGCACTCGACATTCTACCTGTTCCATAAAAAGATTCGCTTGCTGGGTCGGCCACTTTTACTCCGTCAACCACAAGCGAGTAATAATGAAACCCTGGTTCCTGAGGTTCAGTAGTAACTGTCCAAACACCTTTATCATCCTTATTCATATCGTACATCTTACCTAAATCAATTTGTACTTTTCCTGCATTCGGTGTATCGACTTTAAACATTACTCTCAGATCCGGGAGTATGTAAGGATAATCATTTGATCGAATATTTGTGGAAGCTGGTTTTGCACCTTCAGGGACTTGTGCATTAGTTAAATGCGTTAAGCAAAGACACAAAAATATTAATGGTAACCAAAATATTTTTTTCTGTTTCATATTATTTCAAATAATCCTTTTTTGTTATTGATTAAAATGAACTATCAAAAACTCTTCCTTTTGTTTCCAGGATTGCACTTAACCACAGCAAGAGCATTCCCAACAATATATATTCAAAATTTGTTTAACAACAATGTCAGTTTAACCGGAACAACTTTCCTGGGATTCCCAAAATGTTTACGTTATCAACAAAGATATTATACTTAACCAGTCTTGCTACCACATTAAATCCCATGATCTTGATAAACATGTAGTTGATTATTCTCCTTCTTCAAAAATTATTTTATCGATATTAAAAAAGTCTCCGTCAACAACAAGTTTTAATACATGTTGACCGGCGTCAAGTTTTACATTCTTTTTTATAACCTTCCAGTTTTGAAATCCGACTGTATTGGGGACAGAAAGAATTCCCGTTTTATCGATGCCGTCACATTCGAGATGGAATTTTGCGCTGTCATAAGTAGAAGCAATATAGAATGAAACCTCGTACGTTGCCGACTTCTCAACATTAACCGTATATGAAGTCCATTCTCCGGCATGGGTCCAACCTATATTAAAGCCACCGGCTGAACATTTTTCAATATCTACACCTTCTTTAGTCCTATATTGCCCTCCTTCGCTAATATCATCTCTATCATAATATGCATCGCCTGGACATCCGGTATCATAATCTTCTGCCTGAATTATTCCGGGAACAGTATGTTGCCTGAATGCTTCCTGTTCCATCTCGCATACTTCCTGGAATTTCCATTTAAAGGAAGAACCATTTTCCGAATTTATCAATCCGGCTTTATTCCCTTCAGCGGGTATACCGGTTAAGGATAATACCATATTTGGAAATTTTTTATTTGATATTTTGGCTAGCCCGTTGTGTGCGTCATCTATTTGCCAGAATTGATTATCGCTGCCGCTAAAGTTTGAGATTGAAAGTTCAAGTGTGGAGACACTGCACTCAAATATCTTTTTATCATCTTCGCGGTTTACAATTTTATAAATGCCTTTGCCTGCGGATTCCAACCTCCAGTTGTTTGCTTTATTTTTTCTTTTACCGGTAAGGGTTAGATCCGAACCAAGTATTAAATTTCCGTTATAGTTTCCCGGAACAAGATAATAATTCGGAGAACAATTAAGGTCGGCAAACATATTAAGCATGGGTATCTTATCATTGAAATTTATTTTTAGAACATATGCAAGTTCTTCAAAAGAACGTTCGGGCATACTTACAATTAATCCTTTAACATCTTGCTTAAAAGTAAGCGGTAAGTATTTTCCAGCTTCTCCATTAATAAGTTCGAC
>CAZEXO010000226.1:0-3035 GCA_964516545.1 uncultured Melioribacteraceae bacterium | reverse complement strand
TCTTAAGTTTTCCAGGTCAAGCCGGTTTGTAGATAACGAACTGAGTATTACTTCTTTCTGATCTTTTTCCCAGCTGAGTAAAATTGCATATAGTGTTTTGTAGTTTTTTGATCTTGTATAACGAACATCTTCGGGAGTACCTTCAAGTGGTGCGCCCATTGTACCGTGAGCAGCTCCCATTTTTGTGGGACCTTCGCCATATTTATCCCAGGCACGCGTTGCATAAACTGCTTCACCGTATTTTTTGAGCCATCCACCCATTGTAAGCAAAATCTCCTTTTGTTCATTGGGTATTGTACCGTCGGCTTTTGGAGAAATGTTGAGCAATAAATTTCCATTCTTACTTATTCTGTCAATAAATCCATGAAGCACTTGTTTCTTAGAGTAATAGCCAATTCCCTCCGTGTAACACCAGCTCGAAGAACTGATTGCATCATCAGTAAGCCAATAGTTATCCGTGATATCGGCGGGACCGCCTCGTTCATAATCAAGTACAGCACACTTGGTATTAAGACCGTCCTTAAATGTAGCTACAACGGGTTTGTTCCACCCGGCTGCTTTATTATAATAGTAAGCTAAGAATTGCAGAAGAATCGGCTTCGAAATAACATGTAGATTGAAATCCTGCCAAATTATATCGGGTTTATAGTTGTCAATTATCTCTTTGTGTTTAGCTAGCCAAAGTATTTCATTTTTATCTTTCCCCTGCTGTCCGAAAAGCATTTGAAGTTTTGGGTCATCTGTTTTCGGTACCGCTTCATAAAATCCTGTGATGTTATATGCATGATGCATTGAAAGAATTACTTTCATATTTTTTTTACGTATGGCGCTGGTTAACAAATCCACCAAATCAAGTTTTGGTCCCATGTTTTTTGCATTCCAGGGATTAACCTTACTATTCCACATCGAGAAACCATCATGGTGCTCTGCAACCGGACCAGCAAATTTAGCCCCGGCATCGGCAAATAATTGCGCCCATTCTTCAGGATCAAAATTACCACCTTCGGATTTTAATTTCGGGGCAAATTGAGTGAAACTTCCTTTCTTATTTTTCGCACCGGTTATGAAATAATCGTAAGGCCATTCTGATGGATCGCCATAAGTTTCAATATGATGTTTATTTTCCGGAGTACCTTTCATGTACATGGTTCGTGGATACCATTCATTACTGAATGCAGGAGTTGAATATACTCCCCAGTGAAAATATATTCCGAACTTTGCGTCTTTAAACCACTCAGGGACAGGGTTGACTTGTTCCAATGATACGAGGTTAGGTTCAAATCTTTCCTCTTCTACTTGCGCCGATATTATACCGTCGATTCCAGAGGTAATAAAAATAAATAGCAGCAACGATAAAGAAATTTTGTCTTTCACAATTTTGTGTCCTCTATTTCTTACTTAAAGCCCGATTTTATATTATTTCCTCAACTCAATTGTAACAACAGATTTTGCCGGGAGATCAACTTTCAGAATATTATTCTGCAAACTAAACGAAGTAAATTTTTGGATGTTAACTTTTTCGGGCTGTCCGAAATCATTATAATCATTAACATTCGGTGAAGTTATTATCTCTCCAGCTGCACTAGTTAAATTATCCGTACCTCTTAAATCAATTTCAAGACTTCTATTTTTATGCGGATCTATATTCGTAAGCGACACGTGAATTTTTCCTTCTTTATCCTGAGAAGCAGATGCGCTAACGCTCGGCAAAGTCATTCCATCGTATGAATAATCTTCACAAATTAAATCGATAGGTAAAAGTGTTGCGTCATGATGCACCTTATACATTTTGAAAACATAGAAAGTAGGAGTTTTTAGTAGCTGATCTTCTTTTGTGAGTATCATTGCTTGCAATACATTTATCATTTGAGCAATGTTAGCCATTTTTACACGACGTGCATTGTTGTTGAAAATATCAAGGTAAAGTCCGGCTGTTACAGCATCGCGCAAAGTATTTTGTTGATATAAAAATCCGGGATTTGTTCCTGGTTCAACGGTAAACCAATTTCCCCATTCGTCAGCCATTAAGCCAATTCTATTTTGCGGATCGTATTCATCCATCAAGGCTATATGTTTTTTCAATCCAGGCACCAACCCTAAAGTATTTTTCATAGTGTAGAACCAATCGTTTTCATTGAATTGAATTGCCGAAGATTTATCATTCCACCCATGACAAAATGTGTAGTAATGATATGAATATCCTTGAATTAAATTCCTAAATTTTTGCGTTTTCTTTAAGACAGTTTCAGTCCATTCAAAATCGGGATCGGTACCACCGCTTGCAACACGATATAATCCTCGTCCATGCATGTAGGTGGCAAATCTTTTATATAAATCCGAATAGTAATCAGGGGTCATATTTCCACCACAGCCCCAGCTTTCGTTACCTACCGCCCAATATTTAACATTCCACGGTTTATCTCTTCCGTTTTTCTTACGCAATTCCGTCATAGGACTTTTTGCATCGGAGTTTACATATTCAACCCATTCGGAAGCTTCCTGAACAGTGCCACTCCCGACATTTACACAAATGTAAGGTTCAGCGCCAATCATTTCGCAGAAATCCAAAAACTCGTGCGTACCGAAACTATTATCCTCCGTTACTCCTCCCCAATTTGTATTTACAATTGAAGGGCGTTGTTCTTTAGGACCTATTCCGTCTTTCCAGTGATAAGTATCGGCAAAACATCCTCCCGGCCAGCGGACTACCGGAGGAGCAATTTCTTTTAATGCCTGGACAACATCATTTCTTATACCGCGTGTGTTCGGAATTTTAGAACCAGCACCAACATAAATTCCGCCGTAAATACAATTACCCAAATGCTCGGCAAAATGACCGTAAATATTTTTATCAATTTTTACGGTACCGAGATCAACGTTTACAATAATCCGATTTGATTTTTCTTTTTGATGTCATGTCGATATCACCCCAAAGGTTAATGGGATTTTTGCCTTTATTTATTAATAAATTGACAGCAATCTGGTCAACTAATTTTCCATTCTTATCAATGTGTTTCATTATAATTCCTGCCTTC
>CAZEXO010000225.1:3510-6659 GCA_964516545.1 uncultured Melioribacteraceae bacterium | reverse complement strand
CGTAAAAGATGTTAGCGGTTCATTTCCCGGATTATACGGCTGGGATTTTCATGATTTATACTGGGCGAGACTGGAAAATTATTTTGATCATTACAAGCAATTAATTATTGATGCAAAAGACCGCGGCGGTGTGAATACGTTCGCCTGGCACTATAACAATCCTGTTACGGGAGAATCATTCTATGACACCACAAAAGCTATTGCAAATATTTTACCCGGCGGGTCTCATCACAATGTTTATAAAAAAGATCTTGATGAAATAGCTCAGTTTGTCAAACATCTTGTCGGTTCCGACGGGCGCGTCATCCCGATAATTTTTCGTCCCTTTCATGAATTTGACGGCTCCTGGTTTTGGTGGGGTAATAATTTTTGCACGGAAGAAGAATTTATTCAGCTCTGGCGTTTCACGGTGGATTATCTTAAAAATATCCGCAACGTGAAAAATATTTTGTACGCTTTTTCACCCGACAGAAATTTCAACAGCGAAGATGATTATTTATACAAATATCCCGGCGATGATTATGTTGATGTTTTAGGTATAGATAACTATTGGGATTTCAAACCTGAAGGTGAAGGAATTAATTCCGTAAGCAGAAAACTAAGTATTGTTTCAAGTGTAGCAAAAAAGAGAAATAAAATTGCGGCATTTACCGAAACCGGACTTGAAAGCATACCAGATGCCAAATGGTGGACGGAAAAATTATTACCAGCAATTTCGGCAGACAGCATAAAAATTTCTTATGTGATGGTTTGGCGTAACGATAATCCGAAACATCATTACGCGCCTTATCCCGGTCAGGTGAGTGAAGAAGATTTCAGAATGTTCAGAAAAATTCCCATAATTCTGTTTGAAGATGATCTGCCCGATCTTTACCGGATTAAATAATTTTATTCAATTGCTGTTGAATATCTAATTCGATTTTTCAATCAGAGTGATAGTCGAATCCTCTGTTTGCGAATACTGAATTGAGTTATTATTATTATAATTTTTTATCAGAATAATAAAAGAAGATTGCCCGCCGACGTGAAATAAAATCAATTTAGTGAGAATTATTTCTTCAAATCTGGCATTATTTATGTAGAATGAATTATTTGTTCTATTCATAATAATCCGGATATTTATGGAACTTCACATAATCGACATAATAATCATTGTTGTTTACATCGCTGTGGTAATAACTGTCGGGTTTTTAGTTTCGAAGAAGGCATCAAAAAATATTAAAAATTATTTTCTCGGCGGAAATGACATTCCCTGGTATGTTTTAGGAATATCAAATGCATCAGGTATGTTCGATATAACCGGAACGATGTGGCTTGTTTCACTGGCTTTTGTTTATGGATTAAAATCTGTTTTTCTCCCCTGGGCATGGCCGATTTTTAATCAGATTTTTTTGATGGTTTATCTCTCGGCATGGCTGCGTCGTTCAAATGTTATGACGGGTGCCGAATGGATTAAAACAAGATTCGGCACAGGCAAAGGAGCGCAGCTTTCACACATAATTATTGTTGTGTTTGCTATGGTTAGCGTGGTTGGTTTTTTGGCTTACGAATTTAAAGGCATCGGTAAATTTTCGGCAACATTTTTACCCTGGGATATTTCTCCTGATTTAGCCGCGCTGCTGTTTATGGGAATTACAACATTTTATGTTATCAAAGGAGGAATGTACAGCGTTGTTCTCACGGAGTTGATTCAGTTTGTGATTATGACAATCGCCTCAATCGCCATTGGCATTATAGCCATGAATATGGTAAATCCCGAAATGCTTAACGCGGTTATTCCCAACGGATGGAAGGAAATTACGTTCGGCTGGAATCTTGATTTGGACTGGTCAGGAATTATCGACTCGATTAATACAAGAATTGCCAGCGATGAATATTCGCTCTTCGGAATATTTTTCATGATGATTCTCTTCAAAGGAATATTAATAAGTACTGCCGGTCCAGCGCCAAACTATGATATGCAAAGAATTCTCGCTACAAAATCACCTAAAGAAGCCGCAAAGATGAGCGGATTTGTCAGTGTTGTTCTTTTTTTCCCGCGTTACATGATGATTGCAGGATTGACGGTTCTTGCTCTCGTATTTTTCCAGGATGATTTGATCGCCATGGGACCTGACATTGACCTTGAAATGGTTCTTCCGTATGCGATTAAAAATTTCATCCCGGTTGGTCTTACGGGTGTTTTGCTTGCCGGATTGTTAGCGGCTTTTATGTCGACATTCGCGGCTACGGTAAATGCTGCACCGGCGTATCTTGTAAATGATATTTATAAAAGATTTATAAATCCTGATGCTGATCCGAAAGTGTATGTGCGTTGGAGTTATGTGATTTCATTTATTGTTGTCGCGGTGGGAATCGGTTTCGGATTATTGGCAGACTCAGTCGATCAAGTAACACTTTGGATTGTGAATTCTCTTTACGGCGGATACACAGCCGCAAATTTACTTAAATGGTACTGGTGGCGTTTTAACGGATACGGATATTTCTGGGGAATGGTTTCAGGGTTTATTGCAATTTTAATTGTTCCGATACTTTTACCGGAATTAAAACCGCTCGCTTCTTTTCCTTTCGTTCTGGGAATCTCGTTAGTCGGCGCTATTTCAGGTTGTTTATTAACAAAACCGGATGAAGAAGAAGTATTAAAATCATTTTATAAAACAGTTCGTCCATGGGGTTTCTGGAAACCTATCATGCTCAAAGTAATGAATGAAAATCCTGAGTTTAAACCCAATCGTGGTTTCAAACTGGATGCGTTTAATGTCGCTATCGGAATTATCTGGCAAACATCGCTTATAACTTTACCTATGTATCTTGTGATTCAGGAATGGGACCTGATGATTTTAACATTAGTCGTTACAATTATTACATCACTCATCCTGAAATTTACCTGGTATAATAAACTTGATCAGTTGGATGAACCTGCTTAACAGTTTTTGTAAAAAAAGTAATTCGTAAAAAGAGGATTGAAATGACTAAAGAAAAATTCAACAAAAAAGTCACAGAGATATTAAATGAACATAAAAAGTTTCTCGCAATAAAAAACAGACCGGAAAAAGAAGGCAACGGAATTTATGTGCGATATAAAAATCCGGTGATCACACCTGCTCATATCCCCATCGGATGGAGATATGACTTAAACCAAAAAACTA
>CAZEXO010000225.1:235-3500 GCA_964516545.1 uncultured Melioribacteraceae bacterium | reverse complement strand
TGGAGCGATTGGGAATAAATGCTACATTCAACTCCGGAGCCATCGAGCATGAAGGAAAAATTCTACTCGCAGTAAGGATTGAAGGGAATGACCGCAAATCATTTTTCGGAATTGCCGAATCAAAAAACGGTATTGATAATTTTAAATTCAGGGAATATCCGCTTGTTATTCCTGAGACAGAAAATCCTGATGTGAATGTTTATGACATGCGTCTGGTTAAACATGAAGACGGTAAGTTCTACGGATTGTTCTGCACCGAAAGAAAGGATCCTGAAGCGCCTTTGAGCGATACTTCATCGGCGGTTGCGCAATGCGGGATTGTATGTTCCAAAGATTTGGAATCATGGGAGCGTTTGCCGGACTTAAAAACCAAATCACCTCAGCAGAGAAATGTTGTTCTCCACCCTGAATTTGTTGAGGGGAAATATGCTTTTTATTCACGTCCGCAGGATGGATTTATTGATGCGGGAACAGGAGGCGGTATCGGATGGGGACTTTCGGAAAATATTGACGGAGCGATGATAAGCAACGAAACAATTATTGACGACCGTGTTTATCATACAATCAAAGAA
The DNA here is from genome assembly GCA_964516545.1 of uncultured Melioribacteraceae bacterium. Classification (GTDB taxonomy): domain Bacteria; phylum Bacteroidota; class Ignavibacteria; order Ignavibacteriales; family Melioribacteraceae; genus JAHISV01. The sequence continues at coordinate 2,928 of CAZEXO010000225.1, read as the reverse complement.
GTGAAAAACGGAATGGGACCGGCTCCTATTAAAACTGAAAAAGGCTGGCTGCAATTAGCTCATGGCGTAAGAAACACTGCCGCCGGATTACGTTATGTGCTTTACATGTTCATGACTGATTTGAAAAGACCGAATTTAATAACCGCTAAACCAGGCGGATATTTTCTCGCTCCCCGAGGAATTGAACGCGTAGGTGATGTTTCGAATGTGGTTTTCAGTAACGGCTGGGTTAAAAAAACGAATGGTGATGTTCTGATTTATTATGGCTCTTCGGATACATTAATGCACGTCGCGGTTTCCACTGTAGATAAATTAGTTGATTATGTTATGAACACACCTGAAGATCCTCTTAGAAGCGCCGCATGCGTTGAGCAAAGAATTGAATTGATAAATAAAAACAAATCACTTCGACGAAAATAAAAAAGATAAACCATGAGCGCCTGAATATTTTCAGGGGCTCATGATTTCTATAAAATTACGGCGACTTTTTTCCAGTATTCAGTTAATCTTTTTGTCCCGTTCTCCTCATCCGAAAGTAAATTAATACAATTCATCAGCGCCCGCCCGTCGTGATATGCCGCTTTCCAGATTGTCCCCTTGGGTTCAGTTTTTTGGTGAGGTTCTTTGTCAAGGCTTCCCCAATACCATCCGCCATGCTTTTGATCGATTATGAATTCATTAACAAATTCCCACAACTGTAAAAATTTATCATAATAAATTTTTTCTTCCGGGAAAATGCTATATAAAAGAAGAAGCGCGTTCAGTCCCTCAGCCTGAGCCCACCAGTTTTTTGTGTGTTGAATGATCTCGCAATTGTCGCTGAAATAATATCCCGCTTCATAAAAGCCGCCTTTCTCATCATCCCATCCGTTGGCTAGCGCATGATCAAGCATTTTTTTGGCTGCGGATAAAGTTAATTTGTCGTTAGGAATTTTTAATGCGTATGAAGCTTCGAGCATAAGGAATGCGGTTTCATAATTATGCCCGAAAGAAACATGATCGAGCCTGTGATCGCTGACGATTTCTTCGCGGCTTTTTTTATACTTGAAGGGATTAAGATCATTATCAAAAAATAAATTAAGGTATCCGTCTTTGGTTGTATATCTGTCCCGAATCAACTCCAGAAGATTATTTAATTGGTTTTTTAATCCGTCATCTTTCCAGACATGATATAGTTCGGTGTAAGCTTCCATGAGATGAATGGAAGAATTTTGATCCTTCAATCCCAACTCAGGAATATCATCAGCCCGCGATTTATATTCACTTTTTTTATCAAAAGGAATTCCCTCACGAGTGAGAAATTGAAAATAACCATTCTTGTTTTTGTCGAAGGATTTTTTTTCTAACCAATAAAATGTTTCTTGCGCTAGTTCCAGCACTTCCTGATCGCCGTTTAAACGATAAAGAGCAGCTAACGCGTAAATAGCAAATGCATTTCCGTAACATCGTTTTTCATCTTCAAAATTTCCGACATTACTTTTTTTACCATCTCGGCTGCGCATGTGAAAAAACCCGCCGTACTTATCATCCCACATCATTTTTTTTAGAAACTGATATCCGTGTTCGGCAGTTTCGCGGTAAAAATCAGAGCGATAAAATTCCGCAAGTTTCGAGGTTGTATAGATGTGTCTTGACTGGGTAACAACCATCTTTGCCTGCTCGCCTGCAACATTCCAGTCATAAGATATATCGGAATAATACCCGCCGGATTTTTTATCAATTACCAACGGGTACCATTTTTTCATTAAGTTATCGTTGAGTTGAAATTTTAGTTCGGTCAGAAGTTTTTCTTTTGTCAATTCAGTCTCCGTAGATAAATCATTCGCTAAATACAAACAAAATTTATGCTAAGTATTTTTTTAATTTCAGGGCTTATTTGCTTTTATAATCTGTCTGGTTCATTATGATAATAATATTTTTTTATTAAAATGATAATTATGAATTTCCCCAAGCTTACAAAAATTTACAAATGACAGGGAATTTAGAGGATAAATTGAATGACAACCGCGGATGTTTATGGCACTCAGATTGCATATAAAATTTCAGTTCGAAAAGTATTACCTCAAGAAAGAATATAAAATCAAAATATGCACAATAATTACTTTCACTGAATGCGTGGTTATCAATAGTGAAATATTTATTTTCCAATAAAGCATTTTTGTTGAGCGAATAAAAAATTTGATTTTCGAAATAGTTTTAAATTACGCGGAGAATTTGGTATGAAAAAAATATTTCTACTTTTTATAATTGTGGGATTAACCCATTTGTTTGCGCAAAAATATGAAGGACTCGCTCCAACACCGCCGATGGGCTGGAACAGCTGGAATACATTTGCCTGTGATGTTGATGAAAATCTTATCAAAGAAATGGCGCGAATGATGGTTGAAAGCGGCATGAAAGACGCCGGTTTTATTTATGTGAACATCGACGATTGCTGGCATGGTGAAAGGGATAGTCTGGGATTTATTCATCCTCATCCTTCGGGAATGAAAGCACTCGGCGATTATATTCACTCGCTGGGACTTAAGTTCGGAATTTATTCTGATGCCGGCTGGCAAACTTGCGGCGGTAAACCGGGCAGCCGCGGATATGAATACCAGGACGCACTTCAATACGCAAAATGGGGCGTGGATTATCTGAAATATGACTGGTGCAATACTAATTCTCTGAATGCTGAGGGCGCTTATCTGACA
>CAZEXO010000225.1:0-225 GCA_964516545.1 uncultured Melioribacteraceae bacterium | reverse complement strand
ATGCGTGACGCGCTTTATAAAACCGGACGACCGATTGTTTTCAGTATCTGCGAATGGGGTAATAATAAACCATGGGAATGGGGGAAAAAAATTGGTCATCTTTGGCGGACCACGGGAGACATTATAAATTGTTTTGATTGCACGGTTGATCATGGAGTCTGGAAATCGAACGGCATCCTAAAAATTCTTGATATGCAGGAAGGATTGAGAATTCACTCAGGACCC
>CAZEXO010000224.1:0-6737 GCA_964516545.1 uncultured Melioribacteraceae bacterium | reverse complement strand
GTGATAGATACGTTCAAACAAGTAACCACATTAGAACATGGTAAAAAATATTATTGGAAAGTTAGAGCAAATAATTCCGGTGGACCTAGCGAGTGGTCGGACACATATAATTTTATTACTCTTCTTCCTTCTCCTACTCAATTGACTGCGCAGACAGATATGCCAAATGGTGTAATACTTACCTGGCTGGATAATTCAAATGGTGAAGCAGGTTTTATAGTCGAGAGAAAGTTGGACAATAATAATTTTTCCGTGATTGATACTGTTCAAAGTAACGATACATCTTATGTCGACAGTTCTGTGTCCGAGGGTCATCATTATTATTATAAAATAAAATCCTTTACGCACAATTGTGAATCTGAATATAGTAATGAAGTAAGTGTAATATTAACAAATGTTGAAGAAACAGAATTGCCAACAGAATATTCACTTAGTCAAAATTATCCCAATCCGTTTAATCCTGAAACAAGAATAAGTTACCAGGTGCCTTCTGAATGCAAAATAACCTTGAAGATATTCGATATTCTCGGCAGGGAAATAATTACTCTGGTGAATGAAGAAAAACCGGCCGGGAAATATTCTGTGGACTTTAACGCTTCAAATCTTGCGAGCGGAATTTATTATTACCGGATTCAGGCAGGCGGTTATACTGATATTAAGAAGTGTTTACTTCTGAAATAATTTTATCCCGGAATTCATTACACGGATTCCGGGATTTAATTTCCATTTTTTGCTCATCCTAATCCTGATTTCATTTCTACTACCGTTCTTAATCTTACTCTTAATCCTACTCTTATTCCACTCACTTTTTTTCAGATTGAATTCTGTGTTCCTCTGTGCCTTATCCGTGTCTCTCTGTGTTTAAATCTTTTCGCTTTTGTTCTTAATTACTTCCTGGCACGACAAAAGAAATAAACACACCGAACTCCCTGCTGTCCCCCATCTTTTCACTGCCGGCTTTTACTTTTTTCATACTTTCAAATAGTAAAAATCCAACAACACTGAGCTTAATAAAATTTTTTTATCTGTGGAAATCAGGTTAATCTGTGCAGCCTGCCTGGGGCAGGCAAGTCTGTGTGCTATTCAAACGTCTCTCAACAAATAAATATTCCATTTATCACCTCAGACAAAAATATTTCTCAATGTAACTTAGGGTGCAATGTCATCGAATATTTAACAGCTTAACGACGCGGTAATCTTATAAGGGAAAAACAAGTTGATGAGTACTTGGAATATGCAGAATGCCGTTAAAATTATTGCAAATATTTTCCCTCAAACATTAAAAATATATCTTCCCCTCTATCTTTTCAGTCTTGTATAAGCAGTAGAAAACCATTTGACTCTTCCGACAAAATGCATAATAAGAAAAACAATTAAAACTAACGACAGCTTATCATGTATTTCGATAAAAAGCATTCGGAAAATACTGTCGCCGCCTGATAAGTCAATAAACCAGGGGACAAATCCCGTAACAGCAACCAGCAAAAACAATACCGATAAAATAATCACCTGTTTATTTTTGCCGATTAAATGTTTGGTGAAAATTCCTTTGTACCATTTCCAATGAATATATGTATGATATATCATTAGTAACAAAAAGAAAACAATAACATATTTATGTATGTCCGACCAGGCGGGATAATTAAAACCGAGTACAGTTCTGTTTACATTAATTTCTCTTAACTCCTCGTATTGTATTGATTGGGATTGTATGTTATGTGTATCGATTTGATTTCTTACGTGCCCGCCCATGTGAAATCCCATTTGCAGAACCAAACCCGAAATAATCATTGTCAGTCCGAAAAAAAGTAACAGATTATTCACAAGGAAATTGTTGAGAGTACGTTTCTTTAGCTTTTCTGTTTCTTGATGTGCGGCATTATACATTGAATACGCCTCATGCTGACATGTGTTGAGGCAATTTAGACATCCCGTACAGGCGTCCGGTTCAATAATAAGAGCATGTTTATGTCCGGGTAAATTTATTCTGCCGATAACTTTATTCGCGCAGTTTTTTATACATTCCCAGCAGGCTTTACATTTTTGTGTATCTAATTGAATAAAAGATGTTTGGGTGTGTTGACGGTTAAAAAACATTTCCTCTCTCAAATTATGTGCATAACAAAAATATTTCCGAGAAAGGAATTTTCGCATTAACAATTGTTAATAAATATAATCTACTTTCTGTTCCTGATTCTGCTTAATGAGATTGGTGTAATACCCAAATATGAGGCGATAAAATGCTGTGGTACGCGTTTTATTATTTCCGGATGATTCTTGATTAAATCTTCATATCGTTCCTGCGGCGTATCTTTTATCCTGGAAAGAAAAAGGTTGGAATAATTTCTCAATCTTTGAAACATAATCTCCTGAAAACCTTCTTTCATCTCCGGATATAATTGTTGGAGTCGTTCAAGATTTTCCTTACTTAAGGAAATTATTGATGAGGGTTCGATGCTTTCGAGAGTAAACATACTGGGCTGTTTGCTTAAAAAACTATCGATTGAGGCGACTGCCTGTCCTTCAAAAAAGAATTGAAAGGTTATGTCCCTGCCGTCTTTATTAAACCACAGACGCAGACATCCTTTTTTTATAAAGTAAATATAACGCGCTGTTTTTCCTTCGTTCAGTAAAATTGTTTTAGCGGGAATATCTTTTTCCTGAAATATATCCTTAAAATTATCTTGGAGTGTTTTGTTCTTTTTTATTTTGTTCACAAGTCTGTCAAGCATATTGAGATGGGAATTTTTTAACATAATATACTGCCGTTATTTGTGTCTGATGTTTTTTGAAAAGTTTTTACACTAATATTTCATGAGTTATAATATTGTGTTTTTACTTTCACTAAGAATAATAATGTTTTATTTCCAACATTGAAAAAGAAAATTACCAAAGAACTTTTACATTACTTTCAAGTTGGTCAGCCGTTTCAAAATAATTCAAAATGTTTTTTATATCAACATCGCTTGAATAATAATATTCCTTCACATGAAACAATTATAAACAAATCTCTATCACTTTGTAACCCTCACTCTGTAACTATGTTACTTTGCCTCTTTCCCATAAGAGCTTCGTAATTAACAAAATGTTTTGAGTTTACCTGCCGGTTATACGGAATAATTCTACGACCTGCCTAAAAAGCCAGCGGGAGCGATTAACATGTTGCACAGACTATCAGTCTGTGAGTAGTAAATCGAATTTCAGTTCTACTATAGCATACCCAAAATAACAGCAGGTAAACTTGCCCGCCATCTTGCTGGGTGTTGCAGAATGCTGTAATCTTATAGAGATCTTATTATACTTGGTCATTTCGATACGTCCGAAAAGCATCGGACTACGATATATCAGCCTCTGGCTGAGGTAGGTTCGTGCCTTTGAGCCCCTGCCTTTGCCGCCAGGCAGGTTTGTGGCAAAGCTTTTTTCTCCGCAACCTTCCGCAATTTCATAAGCTGAGTAACCACCCCAAAAACTCAATAAAAAAATCTTCTATTTCCAATCAGCAAACCCGTCCTTTACTGTTTACCGCTCACTGTTTACTGCTTACCATTTACTGTTAACCCGCCATCCCGCGTCATTCTTCCGTTTTCCTCCGCATGCTTTTCGCCAATCCTATATACTGCATGACAAGCCTTGACCGCGAATAACTAAATTGAGGTCATTGAGCTGCTAGATTGTGTCCACCGAAGCCCTGTCGAAACTCACCCCTCCGTCGAAGTTATTGCATTATACTCCCCCTGTCTCTTTCAACAGTTTTGTCAAAAGCGGAAACCGTATTTCATAATTATTGATTAGAACTAATATCGATTTCCTGCTGCCGCATTCATTGGAAACGTTTCATTGATACGAACTAAATCTTCCTCAGTCAAGGTCACATCAAGCGCATCAAGATTTTGCTCTAAATAGGTGCGGTGTTTTGTACCCGGGATAGCTACAACATCCTCTCCCTGACCCAAAACCCATGCTAGTGCCAACTGCGCCGGAGTCACATTTTTTTCTTTGGCAATCCCGGTAATTCGTTCAACCAGAATTAGGTTCCTTGCAAAATTTTCACCCTGAAAGCGGGGATTCTTACGCCGCCAGTCATCCTCCGCCAGATCTTCAAAACGCTTAATCTGACCGGTCAAAAATCCTCGTCCCAGGGGACTATAAGCAACAAAACTGATTCCTAATTCACGGGTTGTTGCTAAAATCTCCTTCTCCGGCTCCCGGCTCCATAATGAGTATTCAGTCTGAAGCGCGCTGATCGGATGAACCGCGTTTGCCCTTCGGATAATATCCGGCTCTGCTTCAGACAGACCAAGGAAGCGTACCTTGCCCGCTTGCACCAGTTCAGCCATTGCGCCGACGGTCTCCTCAATCGGGACATTTGGGTCAACGCGGTGTTGATAGTACAGGTCGATATAATCCACACCCAATCGTTTCAGTGAAGCATTACAACTAGTTTTAACATATTCGGGAGAACCGTTAATACCGAGCCAGCTGCCGTCTTGTCCGCGCTTTACACCAAACTTTGTGGCCAAAACAACCTTATCACGCCGGTCAGCAATCGCTTTGCCGACTAACATCTCATTCGTCCATGGACCATACATATCGGAAGTATCAAAAAAATTAATCCCCAACTCAATTGCCCGGTGAATTGTAGCAATCGATTCTGCTTCATGAGCTGAACCGTAAAACTCCGACATCCCCATACAACCCAATCCGATAACTGAGATTTCCAAATTACTGTGTCCTAATCTGTGGTATTTCATGGTTATGCCTCCTTAAAATTAAAACCCGTAATTAAAAGTTAACATTGGGCGGATTGGTAAACTTATTACTGCCCGCTAAGAATATCTTACAGAAACTTTCTCTCAAATCTTTTTATCGTTTGTTTTCCTGTATTCAAGAGTTTATCTGCTGACTGAGAATTGCTATTTTCCCGCATGCGAAGTGAATGATTCTGAATTTTATATTCTCTCGAAGTTCAAAGTCAACATTTTTACTGCTGTATGGCAAATTAACTTTAATTTGTCAATTGACCAATCTTTTTTATTTTATGTCCATGTGGTCTTTTCGACAGTCTTCTTGGAACGTAATTGTCCTAATAATGGATTATTCTTCTTTTCCAGATTAGCCATGTATATACTACATAGAAAAGATTTATTCCGCTGAATATTGCAAAATGTATCCAAATCCTGGGATGTATATTTGCCCATAAAACGAGCTGTACGATATATAAACCGCTATTGATAATAAAACCGATAATAATACAGACGAAGGCTGTTTTGTAATTTTGTCTGATAATGGTTATGGCGGTTATGATAAAAAGTATGCCCGTAATAAAAACACCCAGAACTTTACTGTTTGCCAGCAGATCGGAAGCGGAAGGCATCAGATCACGGTGCATTGATATTATTGCTTCATGATTTCCGAGAACAGAAATATTACACAAGAAAAAAACACCATTTAAAATCATTAGTGTTAATACACTGATTTTGACAATTCTTTTGGACATGGTCATTTTCTCCATATTATATAAATCTATCATCACTAAATAAATTTTTCATGTTGCCATCCAACAAATTCCATCTTATCGATAAGGAAAGTAAAATATTTGTTTAATTGTACTCTGAATAACTTGCCTGTTGTTCTTCTTATGAATGGCATTAATTTTCTGTCCCTTATGTCAATTCTCGCACTCGTTTTATCTCAGTTATTTCTTCCCCTATATTCTATTCCGTTTTTTCGATAGTCTTGTTAAGTAAACTTACTGATTTTGGGGAACTAATCCTTTTCCATCAACTTTATCTTCCCATAATTCCTTGCCTCCATTATACCATTGACGTTCTTCAGAAATATTCTGAACAGAATCAATTGCCCCGGCAAACATTCCCATATGTCCCCTTTCATTCATATTAAAAATTCCCGTGATCCTGACAAATTTACAATCAAAATAACTAATTGGAACATCACTTTTTTTATATCCCGAATTAATTGATAACTTCTCAATATTCTTACTGAAACTTATCCAAAGACCGTTGGCGCCGTTAAGATAATCAGCATCTGTTTTCGTTAAATAAATTGCACAATCTTCAAATTTTATATGCATATAACCACTTACACTTATTTTTTTTCCATCATATTTCACGGGATTGACAATAAGTTGAATGATGCTTATATCTGAATACCTTGCGTCTTCAGTATTTATTGTATCTCTTATACTATTTTGAGCAAAAAGTGAATTAACCAGAATGAAGATTGTAAGCGCTAATTTATTTACCATAATTCTCTCCATTTTTGTCTGCTTTACGGATTTTCCGTTTGATTATTTTACCCGATCATCTGAACACACCCACTTATAATATTTACATTTAGAATCGCGTTCTTTTCTTCCCGTCATTATTTCAATAATTATCTCCACCGCGCTGCAGTTTTCAACTTCCTCTTTCGTAATCTCTCTGACGTTTGATTGTAAGCTGCTATTAAACAAATTCAACATCCTGCATTTCTCGTTTATGTCTTGAATAATTCGTGCTCTTCCGTAACAGATTACGCTGTCGCTGTCTGAATGGCATTTTGCGCCCTGGGGATGATCAACCATCTTACCATAATATCGGCTTACCGTGAAACAGACCGTTGGATTTGCACGAATAATGTCTAACTTTTTACCTGCTAAATTACCGTGAAATATAATTTTTCCGGTCAAGTCTCTTTTTATGTGTAAAAACAATTATAAAAGAAGGTGTTACGCTACG
>CAZEXO010000223.1:0-6760 GCA_964516545.1 uncultured Melioribacteraceae bacterium | reverse complement strand
TCGTATACTTTAATTCTGATTGCAGCGTGAGGACATACCATTGCACATTTACCGCACTGAATGCATATTTCAGAATCCCATGATGGAACTGATAAAGCAATATTTCTTTTTTCCCATTGAGTAGTGGCTGTTTGGAAAGTGCCGTCAACAGGCATCTCGCTTACTTTAACATCGTCACCTTTACCTGCCATCATTTTCGCAAGTACATTTTTCACGTAGTCAGGAGCTTCGTCTGAGACGATAGGCGGTAATTCAATTTTACTTGTAGGAGCTGAAGAAATTTTGACTTCGTACATGTGAGCCAGAGTCTGGTCAACAGCTTCATAGTTTTTCTTAACAACTTCCTCGCCTTTTGAACTGTAAGTTTTTTTAATGGCTTTTTTGATTTGCTCGATTGCTTCATCTTTTGGAAGAACACCTGAAATCGCAAAGAAGCAAGTCTGCATTATAGTATTTATTCTTGAGCCCATTCCGGTTTCTTTTGCCACCGTGTATGCATCAATTGCATAAAATTTTAATTTCTTTTCTATTATTTGTTTCTGAGTGGATCTCGGTAATTTGTCCCATGTTTCCTCTTTACTGAAAGGAGAATTCAAAAGGAATGTGCCGCCTTCAATTAATTTTTCGAGTACATCAAATTTTTCCAGTAGGTTGAACTGATGACATGCTACGAAATTTGCTGCCTGAATTAAGTAAGTAGAGTGAATCTCTTCCTTACCGAATCTTAAGTGAGAAACTGTAGTTGAACCGGATTTTTTCGAGTCATAAACAAAATAACCCTGGGCATAATTATTAGTTTCTTCACCAATAATTTTTATTGAATTTTTATTTGCGCCAACAGTACCATCTGATCCTAAACCATAAAATAAACTTCTGGAAACATCAATGCCTTCAGTGTGGAAGTTGGAATCAAATTCAAGACTTGTATTTGTAACATCATCATTAATGCCGATTGTAAAATGGTTTTTAGGATTTTCATTATTCAGATTATCAAAAACACCTTTAACCATTGCAGGAGTAAATTCTTTTGATGATAACCCATAACGACCACCAACAATTTTCGGCATTTTTACTGTTGGCAATTTTCCTTCGATGAATGCCTCTGTGAATGCCGTTATAATATCCTGATATAAAGGTTCGCCAGCAGAACCAGGTTCTTTTGTTCTGTCAAGTACTGCAATTTTTTCAACGGTTTTTGGGATGACTGCAAGCAAATGTTTTGCTGAAAACGGGCGGAATAGCCTTACTTTCAACACACCAACATTTGTTTTCAGAGTCTTATTCATATAATTAACTGTTTCAAGAACAGCCTCACCACCCGAACCCATAACAATTATAATATTTTTAGCATCGGCGGCGCCGTAATAATCGAATAATTTGTATTTACGACCTGTTATTTTGGCTAATTGATCCATCTTAGCTTGAACTATATCGGGGCAGGCATCATAATATTTATTTACAGTTTCACGTCCCTGGAAATAGACATCAGGATTTTGAGCAGTTCCCCTTAGAACAGGTCTGTCAGGTGTTAGAGCTCTTTCTCTGTGTTTTCTTATTGCATCAAAATTTAACATTGCTTTCATGTCTTCTAATTCAAGAGGCTCAATTTTATTCACCTCGTGAGAAGTTCTGAATCCGTCAAAAAAATGTATAAAAGGAATACTGGCATCAAGAGTTGCTGAATGAGCAACCATTGCCATATCCATAGTTTCCTGAACCGAAGCTGAAGCTAACATTGCATAACCAGTTTGACGAGCGGCCATTACGTCGCTATGATCACCAAAGATTGATAAAGCCTGAGCAGCAAGCGATCTTGCACTTACGTGGAAAACTGCCGGAGTTAATTCACCCGCAATTTTATACATATTAGGTATCATTAACAACAAACCCTGTGATGCAGTAAATGTAGTTGTCAATGCACCATTCTGTAACGAACCGTGTACTGCGCCTGCAGCTCCACCTTCGCTTTGTAATTCCGAAACATTAGGAATTGTACCAAAAATATTTTTCTTCCCTTTTGCAGCCCATTCATCAGATAGTTCACCCATGCCTGATGAAGGCGTAATAGGATAGATAGCTATCACTTCACTATTATGGTAACCCACATAAGCAGCAGCCTCGTTACCATCAATTGTTATTTTTCTTCTTTCCATTAAATTTACCCCGTTTTTAGAGTTTCATAAAAATAGTTCTATTCGCTTATTTCAAAATCAAATATCCTGCCATTATATAGGAGTCGTGTGTCTTCTATTTTAACGTAAAAAACGACATTATTTGAGTTTCCACCACCTCTGTCTTTTAGTTCTCGGAATTCTCTAGATGACTTATCTTAAAAATAAGAAACACTGTTTTTCCTCAAGTTTACAAAAATAGGCATAATCATAAAAATATCAAAGATACCGATGTCTGAAAAACCATATTCGTGTAATTAATTGTAGTAAATGTTCCAGATAATTTTCATGCATACCTATCTGCAATCAAAATAATCCAAATGATTCCTTTTCCCAATTCTTCTCATAATACTGGTTTCATATTTTAGTTTTGTCAAGAACCATTTTGGATTCAGTTATAATCTGAAAATTTTCGCGGAATTTTCACTATCGTCTTGCAACTTACTATTTGCAATATTTCTTTCGCCGCGAATCCTACCCATCGTATCACGCAGAACTCCTAATGAACGTTGACTAAGCAGATCAATTTTAATCAAACCTAAGTCTTCAATCGGATACATATCAGGTTGCGTTATAATCAACCCGACTCCTTTATTTTTGGCATATTCAAGAGCCAGATAATTTGTGATCGGTTCACGAGTAATAACAATTCCGCCGGGATGTATGCTGTGGTGTCGCGGAAAAGCCGAAAGCTGTGAAGCGATATTTATTATTGACTTCCAGGGCTCGTCTTCAAAATGAAGAGATTTGGATTCGGGAAATTTTTCAGCAAGATTTGGAAGGTTATAAGCGCTCGTCCAGGGAATGAACTTACTATATTTAGATATCTCAGAATCTGAAACTCCAAAAACTTTTGCCACTTCGCGGAATGCTGATCGGGCTCTGAAAGTAACTGTTGTGGAAATCATTGCAACTCGTTCATACCCGTATTTTTCGAAAATGTACTTCACAATGGCATCACGCTCTTTCCAGGAGAAATCGAGGTCTACATCCGGCGGAGAGGTTCGTCCCCGATTAAGGAATCGTTCGAAATAGAGATTGTGTTCGAGAGGATTTACCTGAGTTAATCCGAGGCAATAAGCAACAAGGCTGTTGGCTGCCGAGCCGCGTCCGATTGTCATCATATTACGCGATTTTGCTTCCCGAACAATATCCCAAACAACAAGAAAGTAATCGCAAAACCCTAGTTCATCAATTACTTCAAGTTCATATTGTAACCTCTTGACCGCTTTATCAGTGATCGGATGAAATAGTTTACCGAGTCCTTCGAAACAGATTTTCCACAGATAAGAAAAAGGAGTCTCCCCCAATGGTAAAGGAAAAATCGGAAATTTATAGGTGCCAAATTTCAGGTCAACATTACAATTTTGGACAACGTGCTCCATGTTCCAAAGAGCTTCAGGTAATGAACGCCATACTTTTTTCATTTCCTGAGGTGATTTAAGAAAAAAATCTTCATCAGCAATTTCATTTTCAGGAAGACGTTTGAGAGTTGTGTTCAAGTCAATTGCTCTCACAACCTTGTGTAATTGATAATCATCTTTCTTTAAAAAATATGCCGGATGCGAGGCTATTATCTGAAGTCCCTTTTCTTTTGCATATTCATATAATAACCTGGTTTTACTTTTCAATTTCGCACTGGCAACAAGTTCAACAAAAAAATTTTCAACATTCTGATTTACGGGGTGAATTTCATTTAGCAATTCCATGGAAGAGGTTATAATAAAAAGGTTTGCAAGATTTTCCTCAAATATTTTTTTTAGTCTGAAATTCTCATCAAGTTTACGCGCTGTTATAATTTTACATAGATGTGCATATCCGTCATTATTTTTAGCCAGAAGAATCAGGTTATGATTTTGGTCTTTTGGATCATCAATATACGCCCCGAGTACCGGTTTAAGTCCCTGCTCTTCTGCTGATTTTGCAAACTGAATAAGTCCGTACATACCATTTGTGTCAGTTAATGCAACATACGTACTACCCCATTTTTTTGCTGTTTCAATTAACGAATCGATACGAATAGTACCTTGCAGTATTGAATAATTTGAATGTACATGGAGTGATAACATTGTTTATTCGATAAAATTCATGGTATTTGTAATTTAGTTTGCTCCGGTAGTTTTAGGCGCGTGAAATGTATCTGGCATTCGCGAAGTATTCTTATCCGTCCTGCCGAATTGAATAGATTCAAAACCGAACTTATCACGTATTTTTGTTACAGCCCTCAACATTCGCTTTCGAATATTCTGTTCCTCGTCAAAAAGAGTTTCCTGCTCAAAATATTCATTAAACTTGCTAAGTTTAACCCCAAGAAGTCTTATTGCAACACGACGAGAGTATGCTTTACGAAAAAGATCGAGAATTTGTTCGTAAACAATTTTATCATCATCGGTGGGTTTTATGGTTCGATCGCGTGTTAAAGTGACAAAATCCGAATAGCGGAGTTTGAGGCTAACCTTTCCGGTCTGCCAATTGTTATTGCGTACCTGCTGGCATACATTACCGGTTAATTTGTGGAGAGTATTTTCCATGGTTTCAATATCCAGAACATCAATGTGATAAGTTCTTTCGCATGAAATACTTTTTTGCTCCTCAGGAGGGTTAAGATATTCCTTTCCTTCGCCATTGGCTTTATGCCATAAGTCAATTCCTCCCTTGCCGAATGCCGCTCCGAAATATTCCTCTGAGGCTTTCGCAATGTCACCAATTGTATAGAAACCTTTGCTGTGAAGCTCTGGTAAGGTTGCTTTTCCCACACCCGGAATAGTTTCAACAGGCATGGGAGCCAAAAATTCTTTTTCCATACCTGGAATAATGTAGGTTATTCCTTTCGGTTTCATACAGTCGGAACCGATTTTAGCCACTGTTTTGTTGCTGCCGATTCCTATTGAACAAGGCAATCCAAGTTTATCGTAAATCTCTTTTTGAATGCGCGATGCAAATGCAAACATAGAACCATAGAGATGACGGCAGCCGGTAAAATCCATATAGAACTCGTCTATAGATGCCTGCTCAATCTGCGGTGCATATGGTTGAAGAATGTGTTTAACCGCCCGTGAATAGCGGCTATATTCACCATGAGAACCATGCAGATAAATTCCGTGCGGACAAAGTCTGTATGCCTGGTTAATCGGCATCGCCGAATGCAGACCATACTCACGCGCTTCATAAGAACAAGCGGTAACAACACCGCGTCCTTTTGCGGGATCGGCACCCACAATAACCGGTTTGCCTTCCAGTGAAGGATTTAGTATCCGCTCAACGGATACAAAAAAAGCATCGAGGTCTAAATGAAATATTATACGCATGTAAGTGTTTGGATGGCATGCGAATCCGATAAAATCGGATTCGCGGATTAAACAAATTTACGCAGAGAATTTGAAAAGATTTTACGGCGGATTTCAGGTTTCCGACCAAAATTGAGTAATAAACCTAATTCAAAATTGATGGCTTTAAGATAATTGATGAGTTGCAGTTCATGTTCCCCGAATAATATTTCTGCGGCTTTTAATTCTATTACAACTTTTTTACTAACAACAAGACCAGCAAAGTATTCACCAACCATTTTTTCTTTATAAAAAACTTTTATTGGTTTTTGTCTTTCCACTTCTAACCCTTCTATTTCCAATTCACATTTCAAAGCATTTTCATAAACTTTTTCCCAAAATCCAAATCCCAACACATTATATACTTAATAAAAACTGGAAATTATTTTAGCAGTTAAATACTTACGTAAGTATTCGTTCATCTTTTATCTGTGAATATCGTATCTAATCCGTGTCATCTTCGTACTAATTAATTGTTCGCCCTCACTGCGAACAGCAAGGGCGAAAAGGGCAGGCTATAATTAAAAATCCTCGGCTGTTATTGCCTTATATTTTTTCAATGCCATTTCGTTTAGTTCTTTTTTCATCCCATCCGGAATAACAACTTTGTCGTAATACTTATCATCTTTGCCTTTGTCCTGTGGAACTGCCGTGAACAAACCTTTTGAACCTTTCACGAGCGAAAAACCTTTGATAACTATTCCCTCCTCCGTTTCAACATCAAAAAAAGCTGTGGTCTTGGAATTGCTTTCAAACGGGTGCATTCTGGAAATTTTCATTTTTTGATCCTCCATTAAATAATTATTTGTTGTATATGCTGGGCTGAACCCAATTCAAACATTCATAAAATAAGGAGGAGAAGAAAATAAGTTAAAAGCTATTATTTATTTTAAAATATCGTTCTGTTTTAAGATAAACGTATTAATTTTCAATCGCAACCCAAATTTACTAATATCAAAGTTTAATTTGAGGCAATATGTTCTAAACGTGGATAAGCCTTTAGAATTGTTTGAGGAATTTTAACTTTAGTTTTTTCTTTAAGCAAATGCATCAATTCAAAAGCATTTGCGATGGCATCACCATTGGGGTGATTATTCATTATGACGAATATCTTTTTGACCTTATCATAAATCTCTTTTATTTTTTGATCTATTTCAGTCAACTCGCCCGGCAAGTAAAGGTATTTGTAACGCTCACTTTGCTGCTCATATGTTTGCTGTTTTCCGAAATTGCCAAGCGATTTTCTCCAGGCTTCAACATTTC
>CAZEXO010000222.1:0-6785 GCA_964516545.1 uncultured Melioribacteraceae bacterium | reverse complement strand
TTCAGTCATTAAATTTTGAGGAAATACGCAGAGCCCCCGGCGCGAGAGAAGATGTGAGCCGCATGATTCAGAATTTTCCCGGGGTATCAATGACGCAGGATGACAGAAATGATCTAATCGTTCGCGGAGGAAGTCCGTCTGAGGTTTTATTTATGATTGACGGAATCGAAGTTCCGAATCCGAATCATTTCGGAACCCAGGGTTCAACAGGCGGACCAATTAGTATGATTAATAGTGAGTTTATTGACAACGCAAAATTTTATCTGGGTGGATTTAATGCGTCTTATGGCGACAAAATCTCTGGTGTTATGGATATTAATTACCGTGAGGGGATACGAAACGGAATAAGCGGAAAAGTTGATCTTAATTTCGGAGGCGCTGGTGGATATTTTGAAGGCGGATTCGATGAGGGCAAGGGTTCAATTTTAATAGGCGCCCATCGCAGTTTTCTTGATTTGCTGGAATCTGTTTTTGATATTGGAGGAGTACCGATTTACAACAACGTTCAGACGAAAATTGCTTATGATATTAATAACACGCACAAGGTTAGTTTTCTGTTTTTAGGAGCAGATGATAAAATTGACATTGACAAAGAGATCGACAGAAATGACTTCCATGCCGGCGTAACGGATACAGCAGTTTATTATGATGTGAAATTCAAATCGCAGCAGTTAACTGGTGGGATTAACCTGCGATCATTTTGGGACAATAATTTCTATACTGATTTTATTGTCTCACACTCTTATAATAAATTCACAACATATCAAAGGGCGCTTGATATTGAGGCTTTTCATGATAGCAGTGAAAATAAACTTCTGAACGAGAAGACTGTTACCCAGAATTTAACGTATTCAAACATTTCAACAGAACAGATTTCCAACATAAAACTGAATGCAAATTATGTGTTCAGTAAGTCAACTTTGTTTTCTCTTGGAGGCTATTTTAGGAATAGCTGGTTTGATTACTCAATTGATTATTTGCCTTTCCATCCGGAAAGGAGAAATGAATTTGGAATATTACCAGAAAGTTATCACATAAAAAGAAATATTACGGAAGCATTCAAATATGGTGGATATATTAATCTAAAGCAGGATTTTGGGAGCTATCTTGTATTAAACTTAAGCGCGAGAGTTGACCATAACAAACTTCTTAATAAAACAAGTTATAGTCCCCGTGTTAGTTTATTGTTCAAACCGACGAATAGTTTTTCAATACACACCGGATATGGACGTTATTATCAAAGTCCCGAATTACTTTGGATAGCAGGAGATCCGTTAAATGAAAAGTTACTAAAAGATTTCGGATGCGATCAATTCCTTTCAGGAATAACTTATCTTGTTACTCCGGCAACAAAATTAACCGTTGAGGGATATTATAAAAAATACTTCGATTATCCGGTTGCCGATGATGAAGGTTATGAAATGATTACAATGGCAAATGCCGGAGCTACTTACGGAAACAGTACTGAAGCGAATAAATTATTAAGCAAAGGAGAAGGTAAAGCTTTCGGATTGGATTTTTCTCTTCAACAGAAATTGGTAAATGATTTTTATGGAATATTTAGTTATTCTTTTTCAGACATCAGACACAAGGCAAAAGACGGAGTTTACAGAAGAAGCGCCTTTGACAAAAAACATGTTCTTAATCTTGTGTTTGGTTACAGAATAAATAAAGAGTTTGAGCTTAGCTGTAAATGGCGATATGCCGGCGGAAGTCCATATACACCATATGATTCACAGGCTTCAATTGAGGCTGGTGAGGGAATTCTGGATTTAACAAAAATTAACGAGTCTGTTTTTCCTTCATATAGTCGTTTTGACATTCGTCTTGATCATCGTGAATATTATGAATCGGGTACGTTGGTTGAGTATATCTCCATTGAGAATGTATTTGGCTCAAAAAATGCCTTAAGACAGGAATGGAACAGAGCCGCAGGAAAAGCTCAGTACGAATATCAAATGGGCTTTTTTATTGTTGGCGGAATCAGTTATGAGTTTTAATTCCAGCCCTTTTTGTGCAAAATAGATTCGTAATATGCACCGAAAAAGGAGATATGTTTTTTAATCATATCTCCGTTCTTATTTATTAGCCTGTAAAATCAGATTCGTAGTTGCTGATATTTTACTATTGGTTTGATTGTCTGTTAACATTACTGTCAGTAAATATTTTCCCGGGGTGTAATCCTTCATGTCAAGCTGCAAGAAAACCTGGGGTATCGGTTCGTTTGTTCTGTTGTCGGTTTCAAGAGCAATTTTTTCGTCCTCTTCTTCCTCAATAATCTCCTGTAAGTTGATTGCTGTTTTGTCAAAATCCTCAGCAACCTGAATTAATCTGATACTCTGCTTAAAGTTTTTTAACTTGTCGCTGTCCGTTGACAGGTTATAGACTTCGTAATAAATGAAAAAGGGTTCATCCTTTTTTACAGTTAGTGAAGGGTTGGGTAGTATTGATATATTCCCACGGGTGAGCGGGTACTTTTTGTCAGCAGTAATCACAATATCTTTTGCAATTACAATATCGCTTATCATAAGTGAACTACTCCGAAAGGATTTCACGGGAATACTTTCATGTTTGCTGGCGACACCCTTGTCGCTTTCTCTCATTAATTCAACGGCAAGATTAGTTGCATTTGCGCGAGTCTTGAGAATAGAGGTGTTTACAAACAGCGCCCCGGTTGTGTCACCAACATCAAACGAATTATTCGTTTGGGGATTCCAATTAAAGGTTAATTTGTCAACAGGATTAATGTATTTGTCAAAAAGGAAAAGTCCGACGTTTATCGGTGATTTATCATCATCTGATTTAATGGGAACCGCATAATTAACATAGTATTCCGTGCGTTCATTATCCAAATTCTTAAACTGTGTGACATTAGTAAACAAATCTAATATAGGACCATTAAATTCCGGATAATACATTTCGGGTTTTTCTTTTCTAAGAGTATGCTCAACAAACATTTGAGTATCTTCATAATATTGGGAGCCATTGAATGAAGAGCCGAAGACATAGTTGTCATTACGAAAAGGGTCGGAAAATGCCAGTTTAAAGTCACCATAATCCCAGAGCTCAGTTTTTGATGTGCCTTGTGTATCTGGATTAGAATAAATTCTGGGTGTAGCATCATCATTAGACATTCCACCCGATCCTACCAAAGACTTTATTTTCTCAACAGGAAATGCCCGATAACGCTTGCTGTCAAGAGGGTCACCGTATCGGATAAACATTTCCCCTCGGTTTGTTTTCCAGCCCGGAATACCAAAAGCTTCAACACCAAAATTCAAATTCGCATAGGCAACCCTGTAATAATGTTCGATCATCCGCTCGTTGTATTTTGTTAAATAAAGCGGATCTCTTTCTTGCCAATAAAAATTTATAAAATTCCTCTTTTCGTCTTCGGTTATTTTATGGTAGTTTTCACCAATCTCAGATTCAATGAGTATTTGTACTGAATTGAACTTAAAATCATTTGCCTCATCTTTCGGCATAAGTCTTATTGCATTTTCAAATGAAGCAAAAGCAGAGTCATGATTGTTTAGTTCGTAGTACAAGATTCCAAGAAAAAGCTCAGCTTCATAAGCTTTGTTGTTCTCACTATTTGTAAAGTTTTTTAATAAGGGAATTCCTTTTTCCGGAAACCCGGCTTTTTCATACAGCAGTGCAAGATTTCGGGATGACTCATAATTACTCTTATCTGTTCCAATAGCATGGTAATAATAATTTTCGCTTTTCGTGAATACTTCTCTTGCGTAAATAACGTATGATAATTCAGGGCTCTCTGTTTCCGAAGTAAATATTTGCCTTCTTAAATGTGATGCCTGCCTTTGATGATTGTTGGGATTATTACTAAAAGCAGGCAGATGAAATCTTAAATAAGAGTTATGATACTCTGAGAATTCATCTTTGTAAATATCTCCAAGCCTTCTGGCAGACTCATAATGTTTAGGATCCAATTCCAAAGTTTTTTTATATGAATCAATAGACTCACCTTTTGAGTGAAGATAAAAGACACTTCGCGTAAAAAGCTCTGCATGAATCCGACCGCGCATATACCAGTATTCGGCATTGCCGGGAGCAATTTTAAGTGCTTTATCAATAAATTCCTGAGCAAGGCGAAATGTTGTGTATTCACCACGGCTGAAATTAATCAATGCTAATTGATAATATGCTTCACCATTTTTCTCAACTTGTAAACTTTCATTAAAATAATTTTCTGCCTTCAGTGTGTCTTTTTGAAAAAGAGCGTCCACACCTAAGGAGACCAATTTTTGAAAATTAGAAGTATGATTTTGTGAATAACAGATAACCTGGAGTATTGAAAAAATAATTGCACATAGTAAAACCGGGTGGTTTGTTTTCATTATAGTACAACCCTGTATTATTGTTTGGACAGAATTATCATCCCCGTATCTAAAATATATTGTAATACGATTTATAAAAGGTAATTTTTTTTACCCATTAGAACAATGATTATAATATTCACACAAAAAACGGACCAGTCTTTTACTGGAGAGAATTTAGGATTCTCACCGACTTTATTCCGTTGTTTACCTATTTTAGCGCTGAATTGTTGTGAACAGTAATTATTTTTCCCATCAAAAAATCCTGATGATGAAACCACAAAAACTTCTCAACAAAAACTTCTTTCTCCTCTGGCAAGGTCAGACGGTGAGTCAGATAGGCTCACAAATATTTTCAATAGCGTTAATGTTCTGGATAAAACATGTTACCGGCTCAGCAATGCTAATGGGTTTCGTTATGATGCTTTCAATGCTGCCTGTTGCGCTTGTCGGACCCGTAAGCGGCGCCATCGTGGATAATTTGTCGAGAAAAAAACTAATAATTTTTTCCGATATAATTAATGGACTCATTTCAATAACGCTGGCAATAATTGTAGGTTACTCATTACTTTCGGTAAACACAACAATTGTATTAATCTTCATTTTCGCGAGCATAAGCGGAATATTATTTTCAGTGTTTAATCCGGCAATTTCCGCCGCAATTCCCGATTTAGTTCCAGAGGAAAAACTGCAAACTGCTAATTCCATGAAAGAATCGGTTCAACAGTTATCACTGTTTATCGGGCAGGCTCTCGGAGGTATTCTTTTTACCATATTCGGAGCCCCGTTATTATTTCTTTTTGACGGAATAACATATTTATTTTCGGCAACCAGCGAATCATTTATCGACATTCCCCGTCGGATGGTTGAAAAACACAACTCCATAAAAGAAACTTATAATCATTATAGAAAAGAAACTATTGACGGACTTAAATATGTCTGGAGCCGAAAAGGAATCAGATTCGTTTTCCTGTCATTTTCAGTTATGAATTTTTTTATCATGCCGTTTATCGTACTTCTCCCGTTTTATGTGGAAGATACACTTGGATTGCAGGCTGATTGGTACGGGTATATTTTTGGCACTTTCGGACTCGCTTCAATTCTGGGTTACGGTCTTTCGGGAATTATTAATCCGAAAGGTAAATTAAGAGTTTATAGTGTTTTGTCGGCTCTTTTGTTGACGGGCGCTTTGTTGCCTTTATTCGGAATTATTACGCAGGGTTATCTTGCGGTGATTACGATGTTCTTCATCGGCCTGGCGGATGGATATTTTACTGTAAATATTATCACCATTCTTCAGTTGAAAATTGAATCGGAAATGCGAGGAAGAGTCTTTGCCGTTTTGAACTCAGTTTCCGTGGGTATCACTCCTGTATCAATGGCGCTAGCAGGAATTGCCGCTGATTTGCTAAACAATAATATTCCGCCGATTTTTATTTTTTGCGGTGTGTTTACTTTTTTAACCTGCCTGTTTTCGGTATTTAACAGGCATTACAGGGACTTTTTAAATAGTTAAAGTGTTCTCTCAATAAGTGCGTCAGCCAATATCGCATAAATATTGGGAAACATTAAACAAAGTTTATTGAATCGAATTAATAATTAGGATACAAGATATAATTTTCCTATGTTTGGAACCGTAAGGCAGTATCTTTAAAGTAAAGCAGTTTTAGCTGTAATGTAGAAGTAAAGGCAATTCAAAACTTCCCCGTTAATTTTAGAGCCCTGTCAAAAAAAACAATCATATTAATTTTACAAAGGAGCAACTGTTATGGCAGTGCGCAAACAAGGATCTGTTAAATGGTTTAACAGCACAAAAGGTTTTGGTTTTATTCAACAGGCAAGCGGCGAAGATGTATTTGTACATTTTAAAGCAATTGTCGGTGACGGCTACAAATCTTTGGAAGAAAATGATAAAGTTGAATATTTTGTAACTGAAGGCGCAAAAGGTCTTCAGGCTTCAGAAGTCAAAGTGATCAGATAGATTCTTTTCTCAAAATAAATCCCGGTTATTGCCGGGATTTTTTAGTTGTTATTTTTCCAACCTCTTTTTTAACGATATATTTTCGAAATTATTAATTAGTTCTAAGAGAAGATTATACATAAATTCTAAGTGAGAAAGAAAATGAGAGGTAAATATGGGTTATTTGGTTGAATATTTACCTGACAAAAAAATTGTCGGTATAAAAATGAAAGGGCGAATTAACTTTCAAACCGCCGAGAAATATTCGAAAGAGGCGCTTAAACTTGCCCGCCAAAATGAATGTTCAAAATTCTTGATTGATCATGTTCATACTTCGCAGAAGGAAGGAGTTAAGAAATTCCATACGGATGGCGATGTATTACAACAGTTCGGATTTGTAAATACAGACAGAATTGCTATTATTATCTCAAACCCGGATAGCGAAACTATTACCCCGGAAATCTATAGTCAGAATAGTCGTTGGAGTA
>CAZEXO010000221.1:5630-6820 GCA_964516545.1 uncultured Melioribacteraceae bacterium | reverse complement strand
TTATTCGAGCTGGAAAAATTTCTTAAAAAAAAATCCGATTATGTGAAACTAAATTCCAATGAATTGCATTACAATATATACAACACTCCGTTACCAGGTTATCATCAACTGCTGAATTCTGCGCTTGCTGTTCTTACTCTGAATAAAACATTAGGAATAAAAGATGTATCAGATTTTAATAACGGAATTCAAAAAGTTGTTAAGAATACGGGAATACAAGGCAGATATGAAAAATATCATGAAAAGCCCGATATAATTTTTGATTCTGCTCATAATGAAGAAGGTATAAAGGTATTTATCGAAGAATTCAAAAAAAATAAACATCTTTATTCCAAGACATCTTTGATCTTCGGGGTAATGAAAGATAAAAATATCAGAAAGATGTTGGATGATCTTTCGGAAAATTTTAATGAAATATTTTTGACAACAATAGATTATGAGCGCGCGTCAGGAATTGATGAACTAAAAAAAATCTCTGAGGAACTAAAACTAGTTACACATACGATTGAAGAACCGGCAAAGTTTATAAAAAAATTCAAAGAGGAAACTTGTGAAAATTGTCTTGTTGTACTTGGGAGTATGTATTTGCTAGGAAAAATAAAAGAGGATTTGTTGAAATAACTTGACTTTTTTTATATGATTGATGTAAATTTGCGTGTCCTCGTTTCCTTTCGAGAAACCAAGTTAAACATGTATTTCAAAATTTATAGCCCATTAAACAAATCTTGAAAATTGCCTTTGAACATAAGTACTTAACACTAAATTTAACAGGAATGTATCATGCCCATGGATATTTCAGAATTACAGAAAAAAAAGATTATTGATTTGTATGACATTGCGAAAGAGCTTAATCTTTCCGCTTATACTGACCTACGCAAACAAGAACTCATCTTTAAAATACTCGAAGCACAGACTCAAAAAGACGGATTAACATTTTCAAAAGGAGTGTTGGAAGTGTTAACCGACGGATACGGATTTTTGCGGAGCGCAGATTATAATTATCTACCTTCACCGGATGATATTTATGTTTCTCCTTCACAGATCAAAAGATTCAGTTTGAGAACCGGTGATTATGTCAGCGGTCAGGTGCGCCCGCCAAAAGAAGGTGAAAGATTTTTTGCGTTATTAAGAGTTGAAGCCGTAAATGGAAAAGATCCTGAAGCTATTCGCGAACGTACACTTTTCGATAA
>CAZEXO010000221.1:0-5620 GCA_964516545.1 uncultured Melioribacteraceae bacterium | reverse complement strand
ACGCCGCTTTACCCCGATAAGAGATTAAAGCTGGAATCGGCTCCCGGTGAGTATTCAATGAGGATCATGGATCTTCTCTCACCTATTGGAAAAGGTCAAAGGGGTTTGATTGTATCGCCGCCTAAAAGTGGTAAAACAATTCTGCTTCAAAAAATTGCTAACTCTCTCACAAGAAACCATCCTGAACTAAAATTAATTATGTTGCTTATTGATGAAAGACCTGAAGAAGTAACCGATATGCAGCGTTCGGTTCAGGCTGAGGTTATCAGTTCTACATTTGATGAGCCCGCAGACAGACACGTGCAGGTTGCTAATATGGTTCAGGAAAAAGCAAAACGACTTGTTGAGGCTGGCGAGGATGTTGTTATCCTCCTCGATTCGATAACTCGATTGGCTCGCGCTCACAACACTGTTATTCCTCATAGCGGACGTATTCTCTCCGGTGGTGTGGATTCTAATGCGTTGCACAAACCTAAAAGATTTTTCGGCGCTGCAAGAAATACCGAAGATGGCGGAAGCCTTACAATTATCGGTACTGCATTAATTGAAACCGGAAGCCGTATGGATGAAGTTATCTTTGAAGAGTTCAAAGGTACCGGAAATATGGAACTGGTTCTTGACAGAGACCTTTCCGACAGAAGAATTTTCCCGGCAATTGATGTTAACAGATCAAGCACTCGTAAAGAAGAACTATTAATGAAAGAAGAAGACCTAAACAAAGTGTGGATTTTAAGAAAACTTCTGAGCGACTTTGACTCAATTGAAGCCATGGAATTTCTACTGGATAAAATGAGAGGCACAAAGAGTAATAAAGAATTCTTAATGAGCATGAATAGTTAGGAACAATTATTACACTTGATAAATTAGCCCGGAATAAAGAACTTGCTTTTCATATTTCCAACAATTTGCGAAAGTTGAATTTGAAAAAGATAATCGGTTATTGTATTATCCTCCTGGCAGTTGTTTCCCTGCGTTCTCAGCAAAAGTATGTTTATTTCGATACTCATTGTTTCCCATCGGATTCGCAGGAAGTGAATAGTTCCATTACTTTCAAAATGCCTTACGATAAATTGGTTTTTGTGAAGGATGGAGATTTATTCCTAAGCGGTGTTGAAGTTTTTTATGAAATAAAACAGAATAAAGAAATCGTCAGGCGGATCAATTCCTCTAAGTCAGTTTCGGTCTCTACATATGAAGAGACCCTGTTAAAAAATTCATACATCGAAGGAGTTGCAAATTTTCGGATTCCTCGAGGAAACTATCAAATTATACCGAGTATTCTATTATCTAATACGAGAGACATGATACCACTCGAACGTTTATCCTTCGACATGGATATCAGATTTGAGAATAAAAATGTTGTTACCAGCATTGTTGAACCTGATAATAGAAAATGCAACGGATTCAACGGGAAGAAACTTATTAACCTGAATAACCTGATACCATTCGATGAAAAAAAATATGATTTACTTATTACTGTAATCAAAGAAAACATTGACACAATAAAAGTGGAAATTATCCAGAATAAAAAAGTTGTGCAAAATGTAACTCTGGATAAATATTTAACAGGAAGCGTATCGATTGAAGACTGTGAAGATGATATCGTTTACCTGTTAAAAGACAAAACTGATATCTGGAAAACATTTTTATTCCCAAATCTTGGAAACGGGTTGATTGAAGGTCCAATGAGTGTTGTTATTACCTCTGCAAAGGATACTTTATACAAGACTGAATTAGTAGTAGAATGGCTGAATAAACCTGAAACGCTTTCGGATATTAATCTTTCGGCAGAATTATATATGAAAATTACAGGTGATCGGGGTGTTAAAAAAATTTTTGACGCTCCCAGTGAGGAATATTACAACCAATTATTTGAATACTGGAAAAAATTAGATCCGGTAGTCTCTACGTCATTTAATGAATTGATGAGTGAATTCTATCTTCGCGCGGATATTGCTAAAAGTAAATTCAAAACCACAGATAATATTCCAGGTGCTAAAACTGATCGCGGTCACATTTTCATTAAATATGGTGAACCGGATAATACGGAACGCAGTTATAACGGGAAAAATAAAATTATTGAAATCTGGAAGTATGAAAAATTACAGAAAGAATTTGTATTCGAAGATACCTCGGGTTTAGGAAATTATCAGTTGGTTGAATAATGAAAACATTTATTTTAACCTGCGGTGACATAAACGGAATCGGACCCGAAATCTGCCTGAAGACGGTTGAGCATTTCAATGATAAATCATCAGACAGATTTGTAATTATTATTCCTCAGAATATTTTTGACGAAATTTATTCGAAGCTAAATCTCACTTTTCCGTATTCAAAAATCAGCCACAAAGATGAATTAAAGAAAATTGAGGATCAGAATATTGTCTACTGTTTACCTCCGGCTCAACAAAATTATGGGAAACCGACTTTTCTTTCTGGAAAGATAAGTTACAAAGCTTTATTGAAATCAAGAGAACTTCTCGGGTTGATTAGAAATTCAGCTCTGATTACGGCGCCGATTTCGAAAGACGCATTCCATAAAGCTAAAATAAATTACCCTGGTCATACCGAAATGCTTGCAGAATGGTTTGGCATTAAGAAATTTTCAATGATGTTTCTATCAAACAAAATGAAATGCGGATTACTTACAATTCACCAGCCAATAAGAAAAATTCCTGCGCAAATTACATTCACTAAACTAAGAGAACACACAAGCACAATCATTTCGTCGCTCAGAAATGATTTCGGATTCACTGAACCATCCATTGCTGTTCTTGGTCTGAATCCTCATTCCGGTGAAAACGGACAAATAGGTAAAGAGGAGAAAGAAATTATTTCACCTTTTTTGATGAACTCCCGGAACCTGAATTTATTCGGACCATTTGTTCCCGATGCATTTTTCGCAAATCATTATTATAAACACTACGATTGTGTTATTGGAATGTATCATGACCAGGTGTTGATTCCTTTTAAAATGTTAAGTTTTGACAGGGGAGTAAATTTCACAGCAGGTTTACCGATCGTCAGAACATCTCCCGATCATGGCACGGCATTCGATATTGCGGGACAATTCAGGGCTAATCCGCGAAGTATGATAGAAGCGTGTAAATGGGCAAAAATAATTCTTACAAACAGAGGAAAGAAAAAATAAGATCATATAAAGAAATAGCTCTCTTCTACGACTACCTCATGCGCTCAATAGACTACAAAAAATGGGCAGGTTACATTTTTGATATCTATAAAGACCTTAATATAAAAGGAGATTCTGTTCTTGAAATTGCTTCGGGAACATGCGCACTTTCAAAATATCTTAATAATAAATTTCCGAAAATGCTCGCTACAGATAAATCACCTGATATGTTGGAAACTGTTGAACTGTTTGAAAGCAGAAAAGTAGTTTGTGATATGACAGCTCTGCCATTCAAAACTAAATTTGATTTTATATTTTCTACATTTGATAGTATTAACTATCTTACAGATGAAAAAAATCTAAAGAGAATGTTTACGGAGATTTATTCTGTTCTTGATATAAATGGCGTTTTTACTTTTGATGCAAGCCTTAAGTTGAATAGCATTAAGTATGAAAAATCCATGAACAGAAAAGGAAAATACAAAGGCATAAAATATACTCAGACAAGCAATTTCAACAGGGTAGAAAAAATCCATACGAATATTTTTCAGATAGAATTACCGGACGGTACAATTGTGGAAGAAACGCACAAACAGAAAGTATATGAAATTGAAGATTATTTTCGGTTTGCCGACGATGCCGATTTAATGGTTATGGATTGTTATGAAGCTTTTACTCTTAATGATATAAGTCAAAAATCAGAACGCGCTCAATTTATTATTAAAAGAAAAGTATGAGATGCTGAAATTTTATAACGTTAAATTCAGTTACCCGAATCAGCCTGTGTTTGAGGACCTCAATCTAAATGTTGAACGGGGCGATTTTGTTTTTCTTGTCGGAAAAAGCGGAGCCGGGAAAACAACTCTCATGCAGATGATTTACATGAATATTCTTCCTCATTCAGGACATGTAATTATTGATGAGCATCATTCCGATAAAATCAAACCGAGGCAACTTCCGTATATCCGAAGAAAAATAGGTGTGGTTTTTCAGGACTTTAAACTGCTGGAAGACAGGAATGTATATGATAATCTTGCTTTCGTTCTTAAACTTACCGGTAACTCAAACAAAGAAATAAAACGAAAAATTGTTCATGCCCTTACGGATGTAGGGTTGGTGCATAAACAACGCAATATGCCGAAGGAATTATCGGGAGGGGAGCAACAACGCGTTGCAATAGCAAGAGCAATTGTAAATGAACCTATGCTTATTCTTGCAGATGAGCCAACGGGTAATCTTGATCCGGAAACTTCGGCTGAAATATTTTCCATTCTTCAGCGCATCAATGCGAGAGGAACAACAATTATTTTTGCAACTCATAATTATGATCTGGTTAAGAAACACGAGGCGAAAATAATTAAACTCAATGATGGAAAAGCCGTTCGGGTAATCCTAAAGCCCAAAGGTTCTTCTACTTCAGAACCTGCATAATATTCTGAGTAACAACATCTACCGGTTGAACCGCATCAATTCTGTGAACGGGAATATGATCTTCAAGATATTCAATCACCGGACGCGTGTTTTCGCGATATATTTTTAACCTATTGAGAATTACTTCTTTTTTGTCATCTTCACGAATTATAAATCTATTTTCGGACTTACATTTCGGGCATGTTTCTTTATCCACAAGATCGCTTTGATTTACTATCATACCGCATACTGAGCATTGACGACGTTGTGACAAACGATTTACAATAATCTGATCATTTGCTTTAAGTATTACGATTGGTGGAAAATTTAATTTCAATTCCCTGCAAATATCTTCAAGTAATTTTGCCTGATTAACGGTTCTGGGAAAACCATCCAGAATAAATCCATTCCATGAGGATGCATCTTCGATTGATTGTCTGACTATCCTGATAATTAATTCGTCAGGAACTAGCTCGCCTTTGTCCATAAGGATTTTTGCTTTTTTGCCAAACTCAGTTCCGTTCTTTATTTCATTCCTTAAAATATCGCCTGTTGATATGTGTTTTAATTCACGTGTTGATGAAAGAATTTTTGCCTGTGTACCTTTTCCGACACCTGGAGCACCAAATAAAATTAACTGCATAATCTTTACGTATCCTTTGTGATCTGATTTTCGTAAATCATAAGTACCTGTTTAGATGAGCATTCTGTCTATTTCTTTCCCGCATTTTCAAAAAGAATTCTTTTAATAAGTTCTGGCTTTCTTCAGCATAAATTCCTGAGTATACATTCACCTTATGATTGAATTTATTTTCATCGGGAATATTATACACCGAACCACAAGAGCCGAATTTTGGTTCAAAAGCCCCGAAATAAAGATTTCTTATTCGTGATAAAATAATTGCGCCGGTGCACATTAAACATGGTTCGAGAGTCACATAGATGTCACATTCAGTAAGAATTTTTGAACTAAGATGATTGCCCGCCGCGGTTAGGGCAAGCATTTCAGCATGAGCTGTGGCGTCATTCAATAATTCAGTTTGATTGAAACCCCGACCGATAATTCTATTATTATGCACA
>CAZEXO010000220.1:0-6883 GCA_964516545.1 uncultured Melioribacteraceae bacterium | reverse complement strand
ACATTTAAGCGCAGTAAAGGTTCGGTATTGCTTATTCTCACGTTAAAACGCCAGTCAGGGTAAGTAACGCTAACGCCGCCAAGTTCATCCATTTCACCGTCGCTGTATTTTGCTTTTATTTCTTTGAGTTTCGCTTTCGGATCTTTTAGTGTTGTGTTTATTTCACCTGAGCAGGGATAACTTTTCACCATTTCTTCAACCAGTTCTGAGAGGGTTTTATTTTCGTCGCTCATTAATTGCATGATTAACAGAAAAGGAATCATGCCGCTGTCGGAATAAGAATTATCCCTGAAGTAATGGTGAGCGCTCATTTCGCCCCCGTAGATGGAATTTACCTCGCGCATTTTTTCTTTTATAAAAGCATGTCCGCTCTGTGATCTTACGGGTGTTCCGCCCGCTTCATTAACTATTTTAATGGTATTCCATTCGAGCCGGGGATCGTGAACAATCCGTTCGCCTGGATTTTTTTTAAGGATTGATTTTGCGAGAAGTCCGACAATGTAATAACCTTCAATAAAATTTCCTTTTTCATCAAAGAAGAAACAACGGTCGTAGTCGCCATCCCATGCAACTCCGAGATCAGCTTTGTTTTTCATAATCGCATCGATGGTAGGCTGACGGTTTTCGGGCAGCAGCGGATTAGGAACACCGTTTGGAAATGTTGAATCGGGTTCATGAAAAACTTTTATCATCTTTATGGGAAGTCGTGGTTCCAGTTCATCAAGAGCCGGGCCAGCGCATCCATTTCCCGCGTTAACAACTACCTTGAAAGGTTTTATTTGATTCCTATGGTAAAATTTATCAAGGTGCTGGATGAAATCTTTCATTAAATCGATTTTTATTACATGCGCTTTTTGAGCGGACAATTTACCGAGGTCATCTTTAAGAATCATATCTCTAACATCATTTAAGCCGGAACTTAATCCCATGGGACGCGAACCCTTTTTTACGAATTTCAAACCATTATATTCCGGGGGATTATGACTTGCCGTTATCATCACGCCGCCATCGGCATTGAGAAACGGTGTCGCAAAATAAATCATTTCTGTTCCGCAAAGTCCGAGATCAATAACGCTCGATCCGGCGTCGGTTATTCCGTTTGCCAGGGCTTCGGATAATTCAGGCGAGGATTCTCTCACATCGCGACCGATTACAATAGAGGCAGCGTTAAGCTTAGTTACAATTGCTCTTCCGATTTTATAGGCAAGATCGGCATTCAACTCACCGGGCACTTTTCCTCGAATATCATATGCCTTGAAACACTCCAAGTTCATCTTCTCCTCCTGAAACTAATTTTCGAAATTTATTTTTCCTCTCCGAAAGATAATAAATTGAGAATAATTTCTGCTCTGTTTAGGATTTATTTTTCCCTGTTTTAGTAAAGTGGATTCAGTTAGATTTGCGTCCGAGAGGTTTCAGGAGGCAACTATTATCCGTGCAATGGATCACCCCGAACGTTTTGCACGATGCAGTAATACAAAGTGTAGGACAATTTTTATTACAAACTCTGAAAAAATTTTTGAAGAAGCTGGGTTTTTGTGTCCGGAGTGCAGGCGAAAAATGCAAACTCACCATTTCGTACAGTGTTCGAACTGCCAGACAATTGTCAGTTTCATACCCGCAGAAACAGGCGAAGAACCAGTGGTTTTTAATATTGAAAAATGTTGTAATTGTTTTGGAACGGTTGAGGACGAAATCAGAGTAGTTCCGTCGTATTTTCCGGATGCTTATATCTGAGTAATATAATTTTAGGGAAAAGAACTTCAATTTCGGAATCACTCCTAATCATCCGGAAGATTGGATTTATTTTCTCAAAATTTTCCATGAAGTGGAAAATTGATAAATAATGAAGTAATTTAAAACCATCAAGGCTGCTTTTCGCGGCTTTTTTTTGTTAATATTTTGGAGCGTATATGAAGATGTGTAGAATCATTCTTATTCTGTTTTTTATTTCCCTGAATTATGCGCAGGAGCTGAATTCTTTTAATCCCGATACCGTTAAATCATATCGGTTTGATACAGGTAAGATGTGGACTTTTGATTTTCCGCCGACAGATTATTTCGAAGAAGCCTATAATTTCTCACCGGGTGATGACTGGTACGAGAACGTGAGATTGTCAGCGCTTCGGATACCGGGATGCTCTGCTTCATTTATTACTGAAGACGGACTGATGATTACGAATCATCATTGCTCTGATTTTCATTTCCACAAGATTGAGAAGGAAGGAGAGAACTTTTTTAATAACGGATTTTATGCAGCTACAATGGCTGAAGAGAGAAAGGTTCCGGGGTTTACCGCCGAGCGGCTCGAATTTATTGAAGATGTAACTGAAGAAATTCAACAGGCTTTGAGTGAAGGCGTCAGTGAAGAAGATAAAGTTGAGAATAAAAACAAAAAGGCGGAAGAACTTATTACAAAGTATAATGAAGAAACCGGATTGGTTTGTGAACTCGTAACTCTTTACAACGGGGGAAAATATTCTGTTTATGGCTATCGGGTTTATACAGATGTAAGAATGGTATTAACCCCGGAATGGAGCGTGGCTCAGTTTGGCGGCAACGAGGATAATTTCACTTACCCGAGGTACAATCTTGATTTTACAATCTACAGAGTTTATGATGATAATGGTCAGCCGCTTAAGGTTAAAAATTATTTCAAGTGGAATCCCGAAGCCCCGGATATAAATGATGTACTTTTCAGCGTGGGAAATCCCGGGTCAACAAATCGCCTTCTAACTAACTCCCAGCTTGAATTTTTACGCGACTTCACCTACAGAAACTATGCTTTCTTTTATGATACTTATTACAACAGACTCGAAGAAGCTAAAACTGTTTTCCCTGAAAAATCGGATGTGTTTGAAAAAGAAAGACAGGAATTGGGAAACGGACAGAAAGCTCTCACAGGTTTTTTGAAAGGATTAAAAGATCCTTATTTCATGGCAAGAAAAAAAGATTTTGAAAAAAAATTCCAGGCTAAAGTTTATGCCGATGAAAACTTAAAATCGGAATACGGACATCTCTGGAAATCAATTGAAATAAATACTTCCGAAAGAAGAAAATACGCTGATAAATTATCTGCTTATAAGATGGCAAGAGGTCGTCACTCGGACTTTTTTGATATTGCACAAGATGTAATTGATTATGTCGAAAAGGGAAAAAGGACTCCTGTTGACTCTGCAGATACCATCAAATTTAATCCCGATGAATTTGTCTCGGAACAATTTGGTAAAGATTTTGACCCGGTGAGAGAAGCAATAAAACTCGGCGTTCATGTTGATTATCTTCTTCTGAACATGGGAACATCGGATGAAAATGTAAATAAACTTCTTAACGGGAAGAAAGGATTTCTAGCGGCCGAATATTTATTGGCTGAGTCACAAATCAGTTCTCCCGAAAAGCTGAAATCATTGGTCGAAAAAGAAGCTGATGAAATTTTGACTTGCGGTGATCCTTTTATAACTTTTCTGCTGGCAACCAAAGACTCACTTGCCAACATGGAAAAACTTGATAAAGAAATTACCAACTCAATTGCCATTAACCAGGATTTGCTGGGACGCGCTCTGTTCGAATGTTATGGAACATCAATTCCGCCGGATGCCAATTTTACCCTGCGCTTAACCGACGGAGTAATGAAAAATTATAATTATAACGGCACAACTGCGCCTCTGTTTACTACTTTTTATGGAATGTATGATCGTTACTTTTCTCACTTAAACAAATATCCCTGGAATTTACCTAAGTCATGGATTGATAACGAAAAGAAAATTAACCTTGCCACGAAATATAATTTTCTTACTACATTTGACCTGGTAGGCGGAAGTTCAGGCAGCGCTGTAATAAACAGGCATGGCGAAATTATGGGTCTCGCTTTCGACGGAAATATCGAAAGTCTGAATGGTGATTTTATTTTCCAACCTGAAATAAATCGTTCGGTTAATGTAACAACAGGCAGTATTCACGAAGCCTTAAAAAATGTGTATAATGCCGAAAGGATTTTGAATGAAATAATAAATGGAAA
Organism: uncultured Melioribacteraceae bacterium; assembly: GCA_964516545.1. Taxonomy (GTDB): domain Bacteria; phylum Bacteroidota; class Ignavibacteria; order Ignavibacteriales; family Melioribacteraceae; genus JAHISV01. Next base: position 2,865 of record CAZEXO010000220.1, on the reverse strand, counting down.
AATATCGGAATAGTATTTCATTAAAGGAGTTAAGTGATGTATAAATATAAGCGCCTTTTTTTCTTTGTTTTTTTGTTAATGATTATTAAAGTCAACGGGCAGTATAATATTTACGAATCGATAAACTATGACGAAGTTAAATATTCGCTTGATGATCTGGGAACGATGTGGACTTTCGATAACATACCTTTCGAACGCTGGAAAGAAAAGTACGGATTTACTCCAACTGAAGAGTGGCTGGAGCACATTCAGAAATCAGCGCTTCAGTTCGGCTGGGGATGCTCAGGCGCATTTGTATCGGAAGACGGATTGATAATGACCAATCATCACTGCGGTCGGGGCGATTTTCACCTTATTCAGAAGGAGGGTGAAGATTTGCTTAAAAACGGATTTTATGCTGAATCCCAGGATGAAGAACGACGAGTGCCTGAACTATATGTTGACCAGCTCATAAAAATAATTGATGTAACCGACACGATTTACGCTGAGATGAATAAAGGACAAAATGAAACCGAAAAAGTTGACCTTAAAAATGCCAAAATAAAAGAACTTGAAGACAGATTAGAAAAGGAGCTTAACCTTACCATCCGCATAATTACTTTTTATAACGGCGGAAAATATAAAGCTTATTGTTATAAAAGATATAACGATGTGAGACTTGTTATGGCTCCTGATTTTCAAATTGCCGCTACCGGCTGGGACTGGGATAATTTTACTTATCCCCGTTATGAACTTGATTTTGCTTTTTACCGGGCTTACGATGAAAATGGAAAACCGGTGAAATCAGAGCATCATTTTTCATGGAGTGAGAAAGGCGCCGACGAAGGCGAATTGATTTTTATTATCGGTCGTCCCGGCAGCACAAGAAGATTAATATCCATCTCAGAAATGGAATATCTTAGAGATTATGCTTATAAGTATCGTCTGTTATTGTTTAATGAACTTTATCAGGTTTATTATGAACTGATGAATACGCGACCCGAGGACGAATCCGAATTGCTTCATCAGGTGTTGAGTTTCGGTAACGGACGGAAATCATTTGCCGGAAGACTGCTTGGATTAAAAGATCCTTACATCATGGCGAAAAAAATCGACTTTGAAAAAAACTTAAAATCAGCGGTTGCTGCACGTTCCGATTTACAACAGCAGTATGGACATGTGTGGGAAGCATTAACCGCGGCTCATGAAGAATTAAAAATTGTTGTTCCTGAAATTTCCGCGTTCAATTTATCCAGAATCGCGCCGGTTTATTTTGAGATTGCCAATGAAGTTATCAGTTATGCCCGCCAGATGAAAAAACCTGAAAATGAAAGAGAAGAAAAATATTCACCGGGAAAGATCGACAGCACGCTAAAAACCATTTCAGATAAAACTTATGATATTGAGCTAAATGAAAAATTGCTGCGCGCTCATGTAAATTTTGTGCGCGGTATTTTGCCCGTCAACCACAGATTAATAAAAGAATTATACGGTGATAAAAAAGGTGAGGAAGCAGCTGAATATTTGCTGGATAAATCCTCTCTGAGTTCAAAAGAAAAGATTGCTGAACTTCTAAAAAAATCGCCCGATGATATTTTATCCTCCGACGATCCGTTCATTTATTTCATTATCTCAACTGAGCTGGAACTTGTTGATCTTGAGATGACGAGAAAAGAAATCACAAATACAATTGAAGTGCTGAACCAGATGCTGGGTGAAATTGTGTTTGCCGTTCACGGTGAAAACATTCCGCCTGACGCCACTTCATCTTTAAGAATCACTGAGGGTGAAATTAAAGGATATGAGTACAATGGAACAATCGCGCCGGGTAAAAATACTTTTTTCGGGATGTATGACAGATATTATTCTTTCGGTCAAAAAACTTATCCCTGGGGACTACATGACAGGTGGCTTGATCCTCCGGCTGAATTTGATTTATCTGTTCCCGTGGGATTCGCTTCAACAAACGATATCGTAGGTGGCAACTCGGGTAGTTCAGTGATTAATGCCAAAGGCGAAGTTGTGGGTCTCGTTCATGACGGCAACCTGGAAAGTCTTGCCGGTGATTTTATATTCATCCCCGAAAACAACCGGTCTGTTGCCAGTGACTCTTATGGATTGATGGAAGCATTAATTCACATATTTAAAACTAACCGGCTTGTTGACGAACTGAAAACCGGGAGAATCATTAACTAAACATTTTTCTCCCCCGGTTGTGTTTTGATATGAGATTTTTTGTGTACAGGATGATTTTGAACAAAAAGTAGAAATCATGAAAATTTGTTGGACGATAATTCCTTTTCTAATTGAAGAAGTACAGAAATTCAAAACTATGTGCGATGCAAATAAATTCGTGTTGCATATTTTTTTATTCCACTCTTTCAAATCAAAAAATATTGTATAAAAACAACAAGAAGTAATTACAGAAAAAAAAGACTCTTACTAAAAATGATATTTTGATAATAACAGAAAGAGCAAATACGTATCTGTTTTGTATAAATCCTATATCTATTCAACATTGCTTTTTAAGTTTGCGTAAAGCTGTAATAATGTAATAAGTTGGTTGTTAAAAACTTATGCTGAGTAAAATCGAATATATTCCTTCTCGCTAAGGATTTTTTGCTTCAGGTTTTACATAGTTGTGTTGTGTCGAAGAAATTCTGTTATCAATTTTAATGAAATAAATTATATTGATGGGCAATAAAACCTATCCCGAAGAGGTTGAGATGAAAACCAGAATATTTTTAATTGCACTATTATTTCTTGTTTATGAATTAGATGCCCAATGGGAATGGATAAATCCTCTTCCTCAAGGAGATGCCATTGATGGGATACACTTCTTTAATGAATCAAAAGGATATTTTTTTACAAGTTATGATTTCTGGT
>CAZEXO010000219.1:0-6888 GCA_964516545.1 uncultured Melioribacteraceae bacterium | reverse complement strand
TGACTCATGCAATTACTAAAACTATGTTCTTACTAAAATTTTTAATTCTTTTGTGAAGACTGTTTGTTCATGTTGGCGTGGGAAAACAACTCATCTATACCTTTATTTCGCCTTTCATACCCGGATAAATCAAGTCTGTGGACAAAATTCATTTTCTTCTTTTATAGTTCGGTTTATTTACGCGAGAGATATTTTGTTTATTCAATGGTGGAAAAAAATGGCAGATGTTGATGAAGGAAAAGTTGTTGAAGTACCCGGATTAGGTACGTTGAGGCATCCGAATGTAGATAGTTGTGTTAGCATTACCTGCATCTGTGATGATGCAGTAATTGGCGGACATGCTGTAATGTTCAGCGATCCGGATTCCGGTGTGAAAACGCTTCAGGGAGTTGTTTCTGAGATTCATGAAAAAACTGTATCCAAAATTATTCGGCGAGTATTTCTGATCGGGAATATTACGGCGTGGCTTGATAGCATCTCATCAATTCCGGATTTTTTTCTGGGGACAAATGTTTTTACAAAACCTTTATCAACTCGCAGAAAAAATGAACTCGACATTAATCTTGTTACAGGGAAAATCTTTCTCAAAGAAATGATAGAAGATATACCTACTCCTGTAAGTCTGACGAGTTTTAAAAACTGGATTTCGAACGGAATAGGATTTACGGGCAAAGATCATAATTTTATTCTTATCGACACGGGCGGCAAAGGATCATGTGATATTACTTTTAAAGAAGGACGTGTATCAATTCTTGTTCGCAAAACAAACGATCTGATTTTCTCTGAAGATTTCAACGGAGTATTCATGATACCTCTTTCGCTTCGTCCGCAGAATTGACTGATTCTTTATGAATCAGAAAATACAATGGTGAAAATTACAATTGTATTTTTCTTTTAAAATTGTACATGCGCAAATTTAAGACGAGGGAAATATTCCGTTCATGTAAAAAATAACAAAATGATTTATTCTGATTGCTATTTCCCGGCGAGTTGTTCGTTAATTGCCGCCGCGGCTCTTCTGCCTTCACCCATTGCAAGTATAACGGTAGCTGCTCCCAACACAATATCACCTCCGGCGTAAATTTTATCAAGAGAAGATTTCTGATTTTTGTCAACGATGATGTTGCCCCATTTATTAACCTGCAATTCGGGAGTTGTTTGACTGATAAGCGGATTACTTCCGTTTCCGATTGCAACAAGAACCGTATCAACTTCCATTATATATTCGCTACCGGGTATTACAACGGGTCTTCGTCGCCCGGAGTCATCAGGCTCGCCGAGTTCATATTTCAGTATCTCAATTTCTTTTACCCTTCCGTCTTCGGTACCGATTATTCGTTTCGGATTACGAAGGAAGTGAAATTCAATTCCTTCCTCCTTAGCGTGATGAACTTCCTCAACCCGCGCGGGCATTTCTTTTTCGGTGCGTCGGTAAACTACATAAACATTTTCAGCACCAAGACGTTTTGCCATTCTCGCGGCATCCATTGCAACGTTTCCTCCGCCAACAACAGCGACATTTTTGGATGAATAAATAGGCGTATCGGCAAAATCTTTATCATAAGCGCGCATAAGATTTGAACGCGTTAAATATTCATTTGCTGAAAAAACACCGACAAGGTTTTCGCCTTCAACACCCATGAACATCGGCAACCCCGCGCCGGTACCAAGAAATACGGCATCAAATCCGTCTTTTACAAGAAGATCAGTTAATTTTCTTGTGCGCCCAACTACATAATTTGTTTTGAACTTTACGCCCATTTGTTTCAGTGTGTCGATTTCTTTGTCGATGATACTATTTGGTAAGCGAAATTCAGGAATACCGTAACGCATTACTCCGCCAAGTTTATGAAATGCTTCAAAGATTGTAACATCATGTCCCTGTCTTCGAACATCCGCTGCAACAACAAGTCCCGCCGGTCCGCTTCCAACAACAGCAACTTTTTTCCCGGTCTCCGGTTTTACTTCGGGAATTTTTATTTTGCCTTGATCACGTTCCCAGTCAGCAACAAATCTTTCAAGTCTTCCGATAGCCACTGCCTGATTCACATCTTTTAATGCTTTTCCGACAGTGCAGTTCATCTGACACTGAGTTTCCTGCGGACAAACTCGCCCGCAAATAGCAGGCAGCAGACTGGTTCTTTTTATTACATCGATAGCAGTTTGAAAATCTCCATCGGCGACATGTTTAATAAATAAAGGTATATCAATTTCCACGGGACAGTCGGCAATGCACGAAGCTTTTTTACATTGCAAACATCTCATAGCTTCAACACGCGCTTGTTCCATCGTATATCCGAGAGAAACCTCTTCAAGATTTTTATTTCTAATATCTGATTCCTGTTCAGGCATAAGCTGAGCGGGAATAGCGGTTCTTTCCTTTGCTTTCAGAGTATCATATTTGGTGACATACTCAATGAGTAATTCCTGAGCTGTTTTCTGAAGTTGTTCGGGAGTGGGATGACTCATGCTTCTGCCTCCTTTGCCTTTATGGCTTTATCCAACTGGCAGTTGTGTTTTTCTCTCTCAATTTTTTTAAATGAATTTAATCTTGATATCATGTTGTCAAAATCCACCTTGTGACCATCGAATTCGGGTCCGTCGACACAGACGAATTTTACTTTTCCACCCACATCCACGCGACATCCGCCGCACATTCCTGTTCCGTCAACCATAATCGTATTTAATGAAACCAATGTATGAACTTCATAAGGTCTTGTGGTTTCAGCGCAGAATTTCATCATCACCGGAGGTCCTATGGCAATTACTAAATCAGGTTTGGGGTTTTGTTCGCATGCCTCTTTAAGCGGAGCTGTGACTAATGTTTTCCTTCCGTAAGAGCCGTCATCAGTGCATACGATAAATTCATCGGCAATGTTTTTCATTTCTTCTTCAAGAATCAATAAATCTTTTGTACGAGCGCCAATGATAATTGTAACATGATTTCCCGAATTCTTTAACGCCTGAGCAATAGGATGAAGCGGCGCTACGCCTATTCCTCCGCCGACACATATTACGCGTCCGAAATTTTCGATATGCGTAGGTTTTCCAAGCGGACCAACAAGCACGGGAATTTCGTCGCCTTGTTTTTTATGCGAGAGTTCCAAAGTAGTTTTTCCAACAACCTGAAAAATTATTGTGATAGATCCTTCGTTTTTGTCAACGTCAGCAATCGTTAACGGAATTCGTTCACCGTAATCTTCATCAATTTGCAGTATGATAAATTGTCCGGCGCGGCGTTCTTCAGCAATTAAAGGAGCTTCTAACCGCATGAGAAATACATCTTGTGATAATTGTTTCCTGAAAAGAATTTTGCTCATGATATTTCCCTGATGCATAAATGAAATTGTATCGAGGTAACCCCGGTTGAAAAATAAATACCCGGCAAAATTAGGGAATTTATAAGTGTCGTAAAACCGTTTTTTAGTACTCGTTCAATTATTATGAACTTTTATAGAATTTGCTACATACCTGTAAAAGAAATTATTACAGGTTATTTGGAAGTAATGAGATTTTCAATCCGGCATAATATATCGGGAAGAAAAATTTCAGTATTTTTATAAAAGCTAAGTAAAAATTTTTTGATGATTATTTTGGTATAATCCAAAATAACATCTTATGGTGACTGGAAAACCGATATGCTGAAATTAATTCTTACTTCGACAATAATCCTGATTCTTACTAGTTCACTTTCAGCAGCTGATTACGAAGCTATTCAAAACAAACTTTATGGATATAAAAAAGCCGGTAATGGTATTCTTTCACCAAGCGGGGAATTGATGGTGTATACAGTAACCGAATTGAATAAGGAGAAAAAGAAATACACATCAACTCTTTATCTGTTGAATCTGAAAGAAGGAAAAAATCCTAAAAAAATTTCCGAAAACGGTGAAAGAAATTACAGCTCAATAACCTGGCTTGATAATGGAAAAATAGCCTTTCTTTCAAATAACGGAAAAGGCACTCATGTCTTCACGCAATCAATCTCGCAAACATCGCCGGTTCAGGTAACAAATAATCCGACACATATTCATAAATACAGTTTTAGTTCCGATAAGAATATGATTTACTTCCTCGCTGAAGATACGTTGTCAGCTTCTGAAAAAGAAAAAAACACTATTGGTTATTTTTTTGAAAACGACAAAAAGCATACCTCACTTTATCAGTACGACCTGATCAAAAAACATCGTAAAAAATTAACATTCGGACTCACAGTTAAGACCTTCGAATATTCTCCCGAAAAACACATGATTGCTTTTACAGCCGCTTCTAATCCATATCCGGCTTATGAAAATTCAACTGAGATTTATCTGCTGGATATTAATTCACGAAATGTCAAACGAATCACATCAAACAATATTATTGAGAGGCAGCTTTTCTGGGGGAGACAAAGTGAGGATTTATTTTTTGTTTCTTCAAGTAACCAGAACCTTGAACCGTATTATCAGGAATCGATTTTTAGAATTGATATAAACACCTACTCAATTCAGGATATGTTTCCGGATTTTAAGTATCAGGTAATAAGTTATAAACTCAATAGCGCGAAAAACAGAATTTATTTTCTTGCAAATAAAGGAGTGACGCAACAACTTTTTACCCTGGGATTATACAGCAATACAATCGAAGAACTTACTGATTTAAAAGGAGTTGTGAGGGATTTCCTGATCAGGAATAACAGAATAATTATTCTTTACTCTGATCCTACTGTTCCTGAAGATTATTTCCTTTCCGATTTGGAGGCAAAGAATTTTACGCGGCTTACTTTTTCAAATCAACCAATTCCGGAAAATGATTTGCCCCAGCACTTTGTGATTGAATGGTACAGCAATGGTGGTGTGAAAATACAAGGTATATTAATAACTCCGGCAAAGTATGACAGAAAAAGCAGATACCCGCTTGTTGTGCAGTTACACGGCGGACCAAATTCAAGCGCTCAGCTCGATTTCCCGAATTCATGGATTTCATTTACAAAACTTTTAACCGATATGGGTTACATGGTTTTCCAACCTAACTACAGAGGTTCATCCGGTTATGGCGATGCATTCATGCGGGAAATAATTGGAGACTTTTTCACTTCCGGAAGTGAAGACATTCTTTCCGGAATTGATTTTCTCGTCGATGCCGGAATTACTGACAAAAACAAAATTGCAATTATGGGATACAGCGCAGGAGCTCATTTTACAAATTGGCTGATTACCCAGACTGACATTTTTAAAGCGGCAATTTCATTTTCAGGATTAGCAAACTGGCAAAGTTTTTATGCCCAAACAGAAGTGCCGTATCTCAGAGAAATCTGGCTCAATATGTCATTTCATGAAAACAGTGAAACACTTCTTGAAATGTCTCCAATCAATTATGTGAGCAAAGTTGTTACTCCAACACTTTTTATCTGCGGCGAAAATGACCGTCGGGTACCGTCCGCTCAAAATCTTGAAATGTACAGAGGATTATCCCATTATGGTATTCCGACGAAATATTTACTCTTAACAAATGAAGGACATTCGATCTCGGATGTGAAATCACAAATCTTAAAAATCTCCCACGAACTTGACTGGCTGCAAAAATATCTGTCGCCTTAATGAATCTTTTAAGGCTGTTTCATATCTAATTGTGAACTAAGAGACAGAGAAATTAGTTTATTCTTTTTAATAATCATTATAATCTGAGGACTACTTTTTATGATAATTGGTGTTCCAAAAGAAATATTACCCGGCGAAAACAGAGTGGCGCTTGTTCCTGATGTTGCCTCAAAATTGATTAAAAAAGGATTTGAAATAATAATTGAAGAAGATGCGGGGAACAAGGCGAATTTCACAAATGATGCTTACCGGAACGCCGGAGCGAAAGTTGTTAAAACTGCCGATGAAGTTTTTTCAGGGGCAGATATAATTCTTAAAGTACAAAGACCTCTTGAAAAAGACGGAGTTAATGAAATCGCTAAGATGAAAAAAGGTTCTTTACTGATAACCATTATGAACTCACTTCACTATCCTGAGAGTGCTAAAATGTGCGCTGATAATGGCGTTGATGTGATCGCGATGGAAGCTATTCCCCGTACAACAATCGCTCAAAAAATGGATGCTCTTTCTTCTCAGGCTAATATTGCAGGATATAAAAGTGTAATAATGGCAGCGAATGAATTAGGCAAAATTTTCCCTCTGATGATGACAGCCGCCGGAACAATTCAGCCGGCGAGAGTTGTGATTATGGGGGCGGGCGTTGCAGGTCTTCAGGCTTTGGGAACAGCAAAACGCCTGGGCGCCATTGTTGAAGTATCCGACATTCGCCCAAGTGTGAAGGAAGAGGTTCAATCCCTTGGTGGAAGATTTATCGAAGTTCCTACCTATGAAAACATGCAGGATTCCGGAGGTTATGCAAAGGAAGCATCAGAAGAATTTTTACAGAAACAAAAAGAATTGATTTTCAAACATGTTACTGAGGCTGATATTGTCATTACTACCGCGTTGGTGCCGGGTAAAAAAGCTCCCGTTCTTGTTACTGAAGAAATGATTAAAAAAATGCGTCAGGGTTCCGTTGTTCTTGATATGGCTGTAGAGTTTGGCGGAAATTGCGAAGTGAGCGAAAAGGGAAAAACAATAATTAAACACGGTGTTAAAATTATCGGAGAAACAAATATTCCCTCGCTTGTTCCAACAAATTCAAGCGAAGTATACGCTAAAAACCTCATGGCTCTTCTTGAACACATATCAAGAGACGGGGTAATTAAACTTAATATGGATGATGAAATTGTAAAGGGTGCTCTTATAGTGAAAGACGGACAAATCATTCATGAAAGAACAAATTCTTTACTGAAATAATTATGAGTTGAAGTTTTCCGGAAAAGGAGATTTACATGGAATTATTAATGCTTATTTATGTTTTTGTGCT
>CAZEXO010000218.1:0-6890 GCA_964516545.1 uncultured Melioribacteraceae bacterium | reverse complement strand
TTCTTCAAATCTATGAACGAAGAGGATATATTTTGAGTAATATTTTTCATCTTATTATAGTGAACACTTGCGCACTATAATATATATTTTATAAGAAAGATGCAATGCCCCGGTAATAATATTTTTCCCAAAGTACTTCACAAAACAACAAAAGGTTATATTTTTTTTTATATTGCGTTTCCATTACAGCACTTCTTGAAATGATTCGAAATTAAATAAGTCATACGGAGGGACAGTGGACTTATCGAAAGTTCTGATTAAAAGTATATCATTCATTATTCCGGCAATTGTTATCTGCACATCGGTCTTCGGTCAGGAATTAGCAAAAGAACAAATAACCGCCAATAAAATAAGATCGGTTGAGAAAGCTATTCACAAATATTCGTTTGGCGAACCCTCGCTGGTGGGAATAAGAGTTTATCAGGATGAATATGATCTCAAAGGAAATCTCGTTACCCGGATCACTTACAATAAGGATGGGCAACTTGAACAGAAAGAAGAATACAAGTATGACGATCTGGGAAACCAGATTGCGAAAACGCTTTTTGATGACGACGGAAATGTTGATAACAAAACCATGATGAAATATGACGCAAATAAAAATATCACCGAAAAAATAATCTATGATTCCGACGAGACCATCGAATCAAAATTTATTTATGAGTGGAATGACCAGGGATTACTTACTAAAGAATCGGAATATAATAACGCAGGTGAAATTAAAAACATGAAAGTGATTTCCTACGATTCTGAAAACATGCTCAATAAAATTATTGTCTATGATGATGACGGTGAACCCGAGGGAAAATACGACTATAAATACAACGCCGACGGTTACATGGAACAGGAAATTAAATATGACGCGAAGGGCAACATCGATAACAAAAAAGTTATGGAATATGACTCCGCCAATAATATTATCGTTGAAAGTCTTTATGAGTCGGACGGCGACTTAACGAACAAATCGCGCATGGAATATGACAGTAATAATAATTTAATCAGCAAAGTTGAATATGACGGTGACGGAGATATCCGCGGAAGTCTGACTTTTAAGTATGACAACCGGAATAATGTAATTGAAGAAATGAATCAGGAAAAAAACTCCATTCTATATATTAACTCATACAAATATGATGATTTGGGAAGACTCGTCGAGGAAATTAAGGACAACAAAGACGATAATATATTCATGAAGAATAAATATATCTGTAACGAAAAGGGACTCATCACCGAAATAATTGTTTATGATAAACTTGATGAACCAACGGAAACGATCAGGTATAATTTCCTCTATCATTAATTCATGAAGGATTTTTTAAGTATTCCGGTTTTGTTAATTTTTGATTTCGATACATCCCCCAAAACAGGAACTACTTTACTAAGGTAATGAATCGTAATTAATAATTTCATTCATGACAAAACTACCTGAGGAGAAATTCTGTGTTTTTATTCAAACCGTGATTTAAGAATAAGATCAGCTAATTCCCGGAAGGCGCCCTCACCCCCCTTTTTGCTTAACACTACATCGGCAATCTGTTTTACTTCATCAACCGCATCAGCGGGGCAGGCGGCAAACCCGGATAACCTGAGTAATTCAATGTCGTTCACGTCATCGCCAAGATAAGCAACCTGGGCGAATGTAATACCGAGTTCTTTACAGATTTCTTCCGCCGTAACTTGTTTATCCCAAATACCTGTGGCAATAAAATCGATTTTTAATTTTTCGCCCCGCGCTTTTACAATATCTGATGTGTCGGTTGTTATCACTCCTGTTTTTATTCCCGCCTCGCGTAACAAACGATTTCCCATGCCGTCTTTGACGTTAAACTTTTTTAACAATTGTCCCTCTTCGTTGTAATACATCCCCCCATCCGTAAGACATCCGTCAAGATCAGTCAGAACAAGTTTTATATCGCGCAGAATATGAAAGTAATTTTTCACGAATATCCTCCTGAATAAAGTATTGTCTATAAGAATAACAATTACCGAATAAAAGCCGAAACAGAACTGCTTGCATATTTTAAATTAAAAATTAACTTTCTTTTTGCAATTTAGGGTAATTAAAAATACACTTTTTTTTAAAATAAATTGAAAAGTTGATAGAGTATTTCTTATATTGACCTATTAGAAAACCACTTTAGAAAACGGGGATTTTAGGGCGAGTCCTTAAGTTATGACTTACAGATATTCGACATCTGAATCAATTTATTTCTATAAGACCATCATTTTATATTCAACAGAAACACTCAAAAATCAGTACCTTTTATCAACTATGTTAAGTAATTGTTAAGTATTTATGGAAAAATTGCTTTAATAATAAATGTGTCGTTATAATTACAAAACTAAATAACTAATCTTATTCACAACAAAGAAGGAGCAGCTAATGAATAAGCTTTACAGGCTTTCAATGTTGGTAGTACTGTTATTATCAACAACATTATTAGCACAGCGTTACACCGTTTCAGGTGTTGTTAAAAGTGCCGGCGGCGAGAATTTAATTGGCGCCAATGTTTTCGTTGAAGGAACAACAAGCGGCGCGGCAACTGATGAAAACGGTAAATATGAAATTACGCTAGCAGCAGGACGTTACACAGTTGTTTGCAGTTATATCGGTTTTGAAACCGTGAAAGAAAATATTAACCTCACGAACAACATGGTTTTAGATTTTTCACTCAGAGACAGAGCATTCTCACTGAGTGTTGAAGTAATATCAGAACGAGCAAAAGAAAGAGAAACACCTGTTGCTTTCTCAAATATCGAAAAGAAAGAAATGGAACAAAAACTTGGTAGTCAGGATATTCCAATGGTGCTCAATACTACTCCAAGTATCTATGCTACAATGTCTGGCGGCGGTGCTGGTGATTCCAGAATTAACCTGCGTGGTTTCGATCAGAAAAACGTTGCTATTATGATCAACGGTGTGCCGATTAACGATATGGAAAACGGCTGGGTTTACTGGTCAAACTGGGATGGTGTCGGTGACGCTACTTCATCTATTCAGATTCAAAGAGGTTTAAGCGCTGTCAACCTCGCTACACCATCAATAGGCGGTACTATAAACATAATCACTGATCCGGTTGGTTTCAAACCTAGTCTTGATATTAAACAAGAATATGGTTCAGGTGATTTTTATAAAACCACCGTCTCATTTAATACCGGACTAATTGATGAAAAAATTGCTTTGAATGGTTCGTTAGTGAGGAAAATGGGGAATGGTTACATCGATAAAACCTGGACTGATGCCTGGGCTTATTATTTCGGTGCAGCTTATAACATAAATGATAAAAACAGAATCGAATTATATGCAATCGGCGCTCCGCAAATGCACGGACAAAATTCCTATAAACAAAATGCAGCAGTATATAGCCAGGAGTTTGCAAGAGAGTTAGGGTATTCTCAGGAAGCGCTTGATAAATTTTATGAAACTCCAGCTGGTAGAAAATACAATCAGAACTGGAATGTAATTGATCCAAATTATAAGGGAAAAGTAGCATACAACTCACATTGGTTCACATCGAATTCAGGATTGCATAACAGATATGCTTCTGATTTTTATAATGAAAGAGAAAACTTCTTCCATAAACCAGTAGTTAACCTGAACTATTATTCTCAGTTAACAAGTGATGTTTCTCTTTATACTACTATTTATTATTCCGGCGGTACCGGCGGTGGTACAGGTACTCACGGTGCTTCAGGCGGAGTAAAATATGACAGAGTAAATTTCCCTTCACAGGTTGTTGACTGGAATGCAATGCTGGCAAATAACTATTCAAACAGAGATGCTGATGGTTATTTTATTTCGAAAGGCGTTACAAGAAACAGCAGAAACGATCAATGGGCTTACGGCGCTTTAGCCAAAGTATTTTATAAAGCGTCAGAAAATCTGAATTTACAGGTAGGTGTTGACTGGAGAACAGCTCGTATTGATCATTATTATGAACTTCGGGATCTTCTCGGAGGTGATTATTATGTGAGATACGATTCTGACTTCTGGGGACCTGATGGAATGAAACTCAAAAGAGGTGATAAATTCAACTACTCTAATTCCAACAATGTTGACTGGTTAGGTGCTTATTTACAGGGTGAATATACTGCAAACAGATTTACTGCAGTTGCAACTGCCGGTTGGTCGATGGTTAAATATACGCATGAAAATTTCTTCAGTGAAGACCCGGTAACAGGAAAACCGCTATTACTTGAACCTGATAATTCTAATGGCTTCCAATTTAAAGGAGGCTTAAACTACCGTATTACTTCTGACATTGATATCTATGTAAATGGCGGTTATGTTGTGAAAGTGCCGATTTTCGATCAGATTATAAACGATGACAATTCACTTATTTACAGCGATCCAAAGAATGAAAATTTTATGAATGTGGAACTTGGTTCGAACTTCCGCGGATTGGACGGCCAGTTAGCTGTTTCAGCAAATATTTATTACACTAAATGGATAGATAGATTTTCATCTGTAAGATTCACACAAGCCAGCGGCACCGAAGCTTTCGCTAACTTGTTAGGTTTAGACCAAACTCATATGGGCGTTGAAATTGATGCTGCTTATCAACCAATTGATCTTTTCAAATTAGACGCTACTATTTCGATAGGTATGTGGGAATATTCAAGTGACGCGGTTGGAAGTGTTGTAACTTATGATGGTGAGCAGACAGAAGTTATTGATGCTTATATCGCCTTGGATGGTATTAAAGTAGGTGATCAGCCACAACAATCAGTTGTAGTAACTGCATCATTCTTCCCGATAGAAGGATTATATATTTCAGGTATAGTAAAACATTATCGTGAGTTTTATGCTGCATTTGATCCGTCATCACGACAAGTTACAGATCCTACAAAAATTGACAGAGCCCAATCATGGCAATGCCCTGATTACACTGTTATTGATCTTCATGCTGCTTATGATCTGCCTTGGACTTTGGGCAATACCAGATTCCAGATATTTGGACACGTGTTTAACTTACTTGACGAAATATATATAGCCGACGCGGTTGATAACAGTGGCTACAATGCATTCACAGGTAATGGTAGAACCCATTCAGCAGATGACGCTGAAGTCTATTTAGGTTTACCACTTACATTCAATGCTGGTATTAAAATCAGTTTCTAGTTTTTATCAGAAATAAATCACAACAAAAAAACCCTCTGTTTAACCAGAGGGTTTTTTGTTTCTCCACAAGAAACGTTTTGCCGCTCACCGGATTTATTCAGAAAACTATCTCTGTCTCATAACAGCAAATACAAATTAATTGTTACAATTCTGAATCCGGATCTCACTCGATTTCATAATACTTCGGCAGTAAGTCAGCCATACCTTTTTTCCCAAGTCCGCCTCGTATTATAAATTCATTCGTGTTTATAAAATTACCGTAAATATCTATCTCGGCTTTCCCGGAAGGCAGATACAGCCATGAAGGTTCAACGGACTCGAGGTTATTCTCAATTTCTATTTTGAGGTAATCAATAAACTTAAGCGTATAAGTATTAGTGAAAGAATTATAAGTTAGTATCTCGTCGGCATCTTCAACAATTCTATTGGATGGCCATTTCGGATCTTCCCATAAAGTCAGTACGAGATCCCGCGAACCTAATTCATTTCTTATAATTCGCTCCATTACATATCTTGCCGAACCCAAATATGCGCCTTTTCTTCTCATCATTTGTTTGTACCATTTTTTTGTTCCTTCTTTTTCGGCGATATCGGTGAATCTCGGAAATACTTTATAATGGAAAGTCTTTGTATCTTTTTCATACGAGAAATCATGAACGATACATTCTAATTTATAACCCAACGCATAATTCGTTATTTCCAATGTTTTGGGAAACGTAGCCGAGAATATTTTTTCATCTTCAAAAAAATTAATCTCTGTTTCATTTTTAATTATACAATCCTCAGCGTTGGGCGTAATGCCTAGAAAATAATCCTTGAATTTTTCCAGCTGTTCTTTCCATAATTCCGGTGATGAAGCGACTACCTCCACGGAACTAAGGTTATATATTTTTTCCTGAAGTATAAAATTCTCTTCTTTCTTTTCCCTATTAAACAGGTAAACCTCACGCGACTGCGATTCGTAACCTGTTATTGTCACAACAATAGTATTTTTACCAGCCGGAATTTCCTTAATCTCATAATACCCGTTCTTATCCGTTGTAGTCCCAATAGTAGTTCCTGAAATATAGACTTCGGCAAGATTAATAGGCTGGAAAGTTTTTGTCTCTCTTATCACTCCATGAATAATAGAAAAATTGGATTGTGATAGAATAGTAACCCTAATAAAAATTATTAAAAATAAATATGCCCTCATTCTTTTCATTCTAAAGTTTTCCCCTCAAAAATCAAAAAATATTTTCTGAATTGTAAACATATTTCTAAGCGCTAAAACAATTACAAATAAATCTGGTTCTGGAATTATTCCTATTCTTTATTATTTCTGAATTGGGTTATAATATTTTGGTAATTGATTTGCCAATCCTTGTCTCCCCCAATACCCATATACTTCCAGTGATTTCAATTCCGTTGGGTATCCTGATTCATCGACATCTACTTTGTCCTGAAGTAAATTAATGTACGAATATTCATTCGTCTGATTATTCTTTACACTGAGGTATCCTTCAAAAGTCAGTTCAAATCCATTAGTATTTTCATTTTTGTTTATTATCTGATTCTTATTTAGTACATACTGTTTCACTGGTTCAATTCCAGCCGCGGGCAGTCTGTTCAAAACAAATAATTCATACGCATCATCAGTTAATTGCTTATAATTAAGCCAATTTAAAAAACTTACCATTGAAGATGAATACATTTTATTCCGATTTTTATAACATATTTCTCTACTCTTATCGTTTTCAAAAATTAATTCTGTGAAAAGGTATTTAGC
>CAZEXO010000217.1:0-6959 GCA_964516545.1 uncultured Melioribacteraceae bacterium | reverse complement strand
ACTTATCAATATTACGAAATGCTTTAATGAAAGCTTGTTGAACCCAGTCTTCAACAAGATCATTATCTTTTGAAAACTGTTTCAGGAATCTGTAGAGTCGTGAAGCGTACTGATCGAATAACTCCTTAAATGCCTTCTCGCTTCCGTCCCTTGCTTTCCGGATAAGATTAAATTCAGTCATATTCCTCATTATTTACAATCGTTAGATAAGCGCAAAATAAGAAATGTTACAGGGTAAAAAAATTTATTTTAAGGTCTGTGTAAAAGGAAGCGTGTTATCGCAGTGGATTATAGATTTTCCAGGTAAGCCTTCCCGCCAAGTTGATTCATCTGATTAATTATCCAAGAGCTACGACGTTGGGTGTAGGGCGATGGTCTGTTAGCTTTAAATCGTTTCGGATTCGGAAGTACAGAAGCCAGCAAAGCGCATTGGTTTATATTTAATTTGGTAGCAGGTTTTTTAAACAGAATCCTGGCCGCACTTTCAACCCCGTAGATATTTTCACCGAACTCAGCAATGTTCAAATATACTTCAAGAATTCTTTCTTTCGACCAGAAAACTTCAAGCAGAATTGTAAAATAAGCTTCAAGACCTTTTCTGAAATAACTTTTCCCCGGCCACAAAAATAAATTTCTCGCAACCTGCTGGGTGATGGTGCTCGCGCCCCGGATTCTTTTACGGCGTGTATTTTCTTTTAATGCTTTCTCAATTGATTCAATGTCGAATCCGAAATGATCGGGAAATTTTTGATCTTCAGAAGCTATTACGGCAAGCTGCATGTTTTGGGGAATACTCCCGAGTCCGATCCACGCCTGATTGATAGGTTTAATTTCACCGCTTAAAAGATTTTCAAATTTGTTGATAAGCATGTAGGAAGAAGTACCGATGGGAACAAATCTGCCAAGAATTACAGCAGCTATTGTAGAGAGAAAAAAGTAAACCACGCTTAATTTAAGAAAGCGGAAAATGTTCTTTCGGGTTAATAGTTTTTTCATCAAAATCGTCAAAATATCAGGAAGGAAATTAAGTAAAATTTCTATATAGTATTTTGAATTTTTTCATAATAAACAAGTGATTCAATTGACGAGTTTGCAACTTATTATAAGTATATTTTATCATCTTAAAGATGCCTAAACGGAATTCTTGATCGCTCAATCTTTACATCTTGTATCAAATGATTTTCCAGAAAATGGAATACACCTTTAGATGCTAATTCACTTTGCAAAGGATGTAGCCATACTTCTGCCAATTCATTATTTAATTCCAGTTGAATTTCAATAAATGGAATTACTAAACCATTTCGAGTTGTTCTATGACGTATTCGATTAATATCTTCATCATACTCAACAATTAGACGAATTTCCTCCTCATTTGAATATGCAATATGTTTAAATCTTTTTTTAAGTAAATCATATTCATTCATATAACATAGAATGGAGTCTTGCATTTTCTCATAACGCTCTTGAGTTTTTTCCCCAAACTTGATTCCATCCATACTCTCGAGGACAAATAATTTTTTAACATTTTTTTCAACATTCTCACTTAAAACTAAATATTTGTTGAAAAATGTCTTTAGGTACTTCAATTGTTTTTTCTCTGTATAAATCATTTCAATCTTTTGCACAAATATCTTTTTCTTCTGAAGACGATTGACTACCTTTTTTAGATTAAGACCAATATTCACGCCATTACCTTTTGCATAAAAATTCCACATTGGTAGTGCATCTGATGATTTACTGAATGATACGATGAACTTTTCTTTTGCATCAAAATTCGCCCCATACCATTCATTATATAGTATATTATGGATTTTCTTCGCATTCGAATTTCTATTCAAATAATCATCCAAAATATCTTTAAAGTACTTGTCCTCACTAGGATCATTTAAATACTCAATATGGGTAGCACGAACACACTTATCATCTATAATTCCAAATAATCCATCCATTGTTGTATAATGATAATATATATCTTGTTTATATTGCATATTGCCTCCATATCGTCGTACGTAAAATAATTGAGAAAATTTAATTGCACAACGTATCATAATATCAAATAGTAGCTAGTCTATATAAAAAAGGCGGATCAATGATCCGCCCAACATTTCTGAAATATCAAAAAAAGTTTAACCAAGTACTTTTGTAATTTTCTCAGCCGCCAAATCAAGGTCTTCTTTACTAATCACAAATGGCGGTAATAAACGAATAATTGTGCTTCCGGACGGTAAGGCAATTACTCCTTCCGCGAGTAAAGCTTCAAGATAAGGTTTTGCTTTTTCTTTTAACTCGAGACCAACCATAAAACCAAAATTACGTACCTCACGTATTTTATCAGAATTAATTTCGCGAAGTTTGTTTGCAAAATATTCACCTTTTTCTGCTGCCTGCTGAACCAGATTCTCTTCTTCAATTATTTCAAGAGTTGCAAGAGCAGCTGCACAGACAATACCATTACCTCCGAATGTTGAGCCATGAATTCCGATCTCAGCATTAATTTTGTCAGAGCATAAAAGAGCGCCCATTGGTAAACCGCCGGCCATGGCTTTTGCCACTGTCATCATATCAGGTTCAACCTGATAATGTTCGCAGGCAAACATTTTACCGGTACGTCCAAACCCTGTTTGAATTTCATCAACAATCATCAACACATTTTTTTCAGTGCAGAGTTGGCGCACTTGCTTAATATATTCTTTATCAGAAATATTTATTCCGCCTTCACCCTGAATCAGTTCAATAATAACAGCCGCTGTTTTTTCGGTAACTTCAGCAGCGAGTTTTTCAAAATTATTAAAAGGTACATGTGTGAATCCCGGCACGAGCGGTTCAAAAGGTTCGCGATAATCTTTTTTATGAGTTGCGCTTAAAGCGCCCATAGTACGTCCGTGAAAAGCTTTCATCGTGGCAATGATATCTGTTTTTTTTGTTGTGAACCGCGCAAACTTAATTGCCGCTTCAACAGCTTCAGTTCCTGAATTTGCCAGGAATGCTTTCGTTAAATTTTTCGGAGTAATTGAGATTAATTTTTCGAGATACAAAGCGCGGACATCGTTATAAAATGTTCCCGGAACCGTGATAAGCTTCAGAGCCTGATTTTTCAGGGCTTCCGCGAGTTTTTCGTTTCCGTGTCCGATATTCGCTACACTTATACCAGCGGCGCAATCAATGTATTCCTTTCCGTTCTCGTCCCACAATCTTGCACCTTTGCCTTTCACCAGAACGATATCCCGTTTTGGATATACCGGCAATTCATATTTGTTGGTTATTTCTTTGTAATTAATCATGATATGGTTGTCCCTCCACCCTGCAGGGCATTGTTTATTGGATGTTCAATTCTTCCGTCTGCTAAAATTACTGTGGTATCACCGCCTTCGAAAAGTTTTCGTAAGGCAAGAATTTTTCTTTTCATTCGTCCTTCAACCTGCGCTTCACGTCGTTCTAATTCTGTTTGTGAAATCATTTTTACCAGCGAGTCAGGATTATTTTTATCATCAAGAAATCCCGGCGCTTCTATCAAGGAAATTATTTTTTCAGCTTTTAATTCTTTTTGCAGCAAAGCAACGATGTCGTCGTTTTCACTGTTAACGGCAAAGTTGTTTTCATCAAGCAACGGTACGCATAAAACCGGAGTGAAGCCATTATTCATCAACAATTCAAGTAACTCTTTATTTATTTCCTGAGGTTTACCGGAAAAGTCACGCACAATTTTTGTTTTGCCTTCCTCGCGGATACGTATACCTGTATTTCGTTTCGCGCGAATTAATTGCCCGTCAATTCCCGAAAGTCCGACAGCATTAATTCCTTTTCTCTGGCACATTTCAACAACACGTTTATTCATGTAACCGGCATACGCCATCATCATCACATCCATAGCTTCTTCATCAGTGTAAACACTGGCATAACCTGACACCGATGTCAGCACCTTTTTCGGTTTGTTTAAATCTTTAGCCAGTTTATCACGAAAAGCATTAGCGCCGTGAACTATAATAAATTTTTCATTCATCACAGCCAAATCCGAAATGATAGCTTCAGTATTTATTTCACTTCCGCCGCCTATTTTGATAATATACATTAAAATTCCCCTACACTATTATTTGCTATTTTTTGCCAGTTTGATTCACTCACAAAAGGATCGGAACAAATCGTAATTCGTGCATCTTCCCTTTTGTATGACATTGTGAAGTATTCTTCATCCTGTGAAAAAACGGATGAGACAAAGGCTTTTTCTTTTGTTGTTATGATAATATTCATCGCGCGAACATAATTGGTCTTTTTCTTAATTACGTTCACACCTCGCTCAAGCATATCTTTTGGATCGCCTTTATCAAATCTTTTGATATAGTTGAATATTTTTTCAGCGCCTATTCTCCCCTCTTCCTTTATTGATACTCCCTGAAGTTCACCGTTAAAAATGAACACATATTTATCATCATAAAAAGGCATGTTGTTTTCTACAAAAATATCTTTATCCTGGAAGGCGCTTCGCGCGTGAGCAATTAATAAATTTGTTTCGGCAAATTGGTCCAGATTATCTTCCCAGACAGGAGAAATATTTCTGTAGTGCTGCCATTCGCCATCTCTGAGATAAGCGCATCCCCAGCCATGCCCCTGAAATTCTTTACTGCTTTTACATATCTCAGCAAATTTTTTCAATTGTCCGTTGATGCTGAATTTATTATCTGATCGTACGTAAAGTAATCTACACATTAATAGAACGCTGATTGTTATGATTATTTATGATTTTCTCTTACTCTTATTCTTACTCTTATTCTTACTCTTATTCTATATTATACCGGATGCAGTCCAGGAAATTCCAGTCCGGTTGTTTCTTCGAATCCGTTCATTATATTAAAAGCCTGTAAAGCTTGCCCGGCAGCGCCTTTCATAAGATTATCAATCGCGCTGATTACAACAAGTCTGTTAGAGAATGAATCTTTTTCAAAACCAATGTCGCAGTAATTAGTTCCGGCTATAAGTTTCGGTTCCGGAAAGCGATAGTTGCCTTCTCTCTCTTTCACAATTCTGATGAATGGTTCGTTGGCATATTCTTTACGGTAAATTTTCCAGATATCTTTCTCTTCATAATTATCATTCAAAAATACATGACACGTAGCAAGAATACCGCGGACAATATCAATTGACGTAGCAGAAAAATGCACGTGAATATCTTTACCGAAATTAAGCTCCTGAATTATCTCAGCCGTGTGACGGTGTTCTGTCGGTTGATAAGAACGCACCGAGCCGCTTTTAATCGGATGGTGGGAAGACGGCGTTGATTTATTCCCGGCTTCACTCGAACCGACTTTTACTTCGATAACTGTTTTGTCAAATTCAACCAATCCATTTTTGTAAAGAGGATACAAACCAATTATCGAAGCGGTTGCATTACATCCCGCGCTTGAAATGTAAGAAGCTGTTTTCATTTCTTCGCGGTGCAGTTCTGGAATACCATAAACAAATTCATTTAACAAATCCGGGCGCGAATGTTTATGCCCATACCACTTCTCATAGAGATCAGGTGAACTAAGCCGAAAATCAGCGCTAAGGTCTATTATCTTCGGCGCCAGCGATTTGAATTTATCGATGCTGTTCATCGACGAGCCATGCGGCAGACAGAGAAATATCAAATCACATTCTTTAAGTTCATGCATGGAAGAAAATTTCAGGTCAGTAACTTTACGTAAGTTCGGATGAATTTTCGAAACCGATTTTCCTAGATTCGATTCACTCGTAACCTGCATAATTTCCACACCCGGATGAAACAACAGTAATCTCAACAAGTCACCGCCTGCATAACCTGACGCTCCAACAATTGATGTTTTTATTTTTTTCACACCTCACCTCTAACAACTTTCATAACATACTCAACCATTAAACCGGGAATATTGACTCCGGTTGTCGTAATACTGTTTTTGAATTCCATAGTATAGTTAACCTCGTTAACCTGAATTCCATTCTCTGTTTCGAATAAATCAATTGCAACAATTCCGCCGCCAACAGCTTTGGCAGCACGTATCGACAATTCAGCAATCTCTTTTGTTACCGGGCAATTAGAAGCTTTGCCTCCTCTTGCGGTGTTTGTAATCCAGTGAGGAGAATCGCGATAAATTGCCGCAATGCACGTATCGCCTACAACAAAACTACGGATATCTCTTCCCCCTTTCTCAACATAATTCTGTATGTAAAAAATTGAATGATGATAAGAGCCGAGAACCGCTTTATGTTCAAGAATGGATTCAGCAGCATCGCGGTCATTAACTTTTGATAATAATCTTCCCCAGGAGCCGACTGCCGGTTTCAATACAACAGGATATCCCATTTCCTCAATTGATTCAAGAGCTGATTCTTCAGTAAACGCAACGCGAACTGATGGTTGCGGAACACCGGCTTCCTCAAGAGCGATGGATGTTAAAAGTTTATCACCGCAGACTGTAGCGACATGTGAAGTATTCACGCATTTAACTCCGAGACTTTCAAAAATTCTGAGAGCATGCAGCGCGCGAGAGTGATTAATGCATCTTTCAACAACAACATCCAAACCGAAATTATTTTTGCCTAATTCAAAATGTAACTTCCGATCATCGATCATTACAAGTTCAACATCTTTCTGTTTTTCAAATTCGTCCAGTAAAAATTTTTCATCTTTTCTTATGAGTGAATGTAAAAATCCAACTCTCATGGCTGTCTCCTCTTTGTCTAAAATATATTATGATTATATAATTATAATAAGAGAGACACAAGTAAAATTACTTGCGCTTCTTAATGATTGGTTTCTTATGTTTTATTACATCAACGATATGAGGCAATTCGGAGAGTTCAACTGTTCTGCCACGTTGTCCGATTGTTTTTACTTCACCTAATACTTCATCTTCTTCATCACGGCTTAGATCGGTAATGTTCATCATTTTCAGGGCATAATGAACTGCAGCGATTCCCGACATATGATCGAGTGAAAATTCGCG
>CAZEXO010000216.1:6275-6980 GCA_964516545.1 uncultured Melioribacteraceae bacterium | reverse complement strand
TGCAGAATCACTTTCATGGTAAGAGAATACACCAAACCGATCGTAGAAATGAATAACCTTATAGATGAAATATTTGTTTACAACGAAAAAATCTCCTTCGCGGAAACAGTTATAGCGCTCAGACAAAAATCGTTTGATACCTGTTTTGTGGTTCACCCTAAATTCAGATTAGCGCTTTTATTATTTTTATCCAAAATTAAAAATCGAATCGGGACAGGTTACAGGTGGTACTCGTTTTTATTCAACCGGAGAATTTACGATCACAGAAAATTCGGCGTTAATCACGAGCTGCATCACAATATCAACCTCCTGAAACAAATAGGCATTGATGAAAAAATCACCACAGAAAATGTCTCTTTTAATCTACAGCCAACTGAAAATAGTGAACGCATCGTAAGGGAAAAACTGGACAAATTAAACCTTGATAATCAACTTCCGATTATCGTAATTCATCCTGGAAGCGGCGGAAGCGCTGTAGATTTACCTGTTTCGCATTTTAAACAAGTTGTTAATACTCTGGCACACGAGTTGAAAATAAACATTTTGTTGACAGGTTCATTGAATGAAAAAGAGACCTGTGAGAAAATTATGACAGACAAAAACACATATAATTCAGCAGGAATGTTTAACCTGGAAGAACTGGCTGCCGTGATAAACAAATCCGAATTACTCATGGCAAATTCAACGGGTCCCATTCACATAGCC
>CAZEXO010000216.1:0-6265 GCA_964516545.1 uncultured Melioribacteraceae bacterium | reverse complement strand
TACTGAGCAGGAGGCAATTTTAGGATAAAATCCGATTTCATTTTTCATAGCCGCGGCTCTCGGGAAAAATGTAATCGGATTTTATCCTAAAATTGCCTCCTGCTCAGTAACCCGCTGGGGACCTTACACGGATAAAAAAATTATTTTTTCCCCGACAATCGGGTGTTCCGGATGCACAAGAGAACAATGCGCCCGGCTGAATTGTATGAGCAGCATAGACGTTAACGAAATAGTAAACAGCGTCAGACATATTCTCAATAATCGGGTGAATTAACATGAAAAATAAATTAACATATCTCATCCTGATACTTATTCTTTTTTCATTTCCTGCAGCTCAGAAAAAAGAGTTCAGAGTTCTTAAAAACAACGCTTTCGACGTGGGTGAAAGATTAACCTATTCCGTTAACTACGGACCTATTACGGCTGGCATTGCTGAAATGTACGTCCAGGATTTGAAAAAAATATCCGGACGTGAATCCTACTATGTTACATTTATGGTGAACAGCCTTTCAAGTTATGATCCATTTTATAAAGTGCGTGACCGTTATGTAACCTATATTGACAAAGAGGGATTATTTCCCTGGAGATTTGAACAGCATATTCGTGAAGGCGGTTATAAAAGAGACTTTTCTGCTTTTTTCGATCAACGCCGGGGAGTAGCTAAAACTTCAGAAGGGACTTACGAAATTCCGGAGAATGTAAATGATATTGTCTCAGCTCTTTACCTCGCGCGGACATTTGACTACACAAAAATGAAAAGAGGCGACCGGATAAATCTTCAGAACTTTTATAAAGATAAAGTTTATCCTCTTGATGTAATTTATCACGGCAAAGAAACCGTTGAAGTTGAAGCCGGCAAATTCGATTGTATAATTCTTGAGCCGCTGGTTGTCGAAGGAGGATTATTTAAAGCTGAGGGAAATATTATCGTCTGGTTATCGGATGATGAATTAAAAATCCCCATAAAAGTAAAAACAAAAATAGTTATCGGCGCCATTGATGCGGAACTGAAAAGTTATGAAGGATTAAGAAGTAAAATAACCGCTAAAAGATGAACCGGTTCAGGAAGTTAATGAATAGCAACTAACTTCCTTTTTTTTTATCTTTTCCGACCATGATTGATAACAATATGTCTCCTGAAAATATTGAAACTACCAAAGAAGAATTTCCGACACCCACAGAAATAAAACCGGCTATTAATCCTGCTCTTGCTGCCGCACTAGGACTTTTGGGAGTGTTTTTTTTATATCAGATTATGGGAAGTCTCATCACTCTTTTGGTAGTCGGGTTTGATATTGAAAATGCCGATATTAATACTCTCAGAATAATGACAATGTCCGGGCAATTACTTTTTATTTTACTGCCGGCAATCTTGCTTTCACAGTTAATTTATAAAAACACCTCTTCCGTTCTGAGAATAAAGCTACCCTCGCTGAAAGAAACCGGCGTCTTCATTCTCGGATTTCTCATACTCACTCCCTTTCTTCAGGAGTTATTATACATTCAGAACTACCTGTTTGAAAGACTGGCTGAGAATTTTATTTTCATAGAAAAATTAAAAATCATCCTTGATGAATTTAATACGGTAATCGATTCCACTTACGCGAGCATGTTGAACGCGACCAACATTTATGAAGGATTTCTTGTTGTGCTTGTAGTATCAATCATACCCGCGTTGTGCGAAGAATTTTTTTTCAGGGGTTTTGTTCAGAACAGTTTTGAGAAAAGTATTACTCCCTTCTGGGCAATTTTAATATCGTCCGTAGTTTTCGGGCTTTATCATCTTAATCCCATGAGTTTATTTGCCTTAATAATTCTTGGGATATATTTCGGCTATGCAGCTTACAAAAGTAATTCCATTTTTATTCCCATAATTTTGCATTTTATTAATAATTTTTTGGCCGTAATTGCCTATTTTGTTTACGGTGATGATGATTTTACCGAATTAGAATCAATAAAAGATATGTCCTTTGGTGAACACGCGATAAGTCTTGTACTCTGGATTAGTATTTTTCTGGTATTGTTTTATTATGTTAATCAGAACTATCATAAGCTAACAAAAAAGGAGAGCGATCATGATTTGTCCGAAGTGTGAATATGAATATGTAGAAGGTACAACCGTATGCGCCGATTGCGGCAGCGAACTGATTGCCAATGAAGAATTTACGGGACATGTTACTACTCCTGAAGACTGGATAATCCTACAGACATTCAGCGAATCATATGAAGCTGAAATGCTTAGAGATAATCTTGAGAGCGCGGATATTGAAACGCTGATCTGGTCGCAGAAAGACAGTAACTTCCCCACAGCCGGCGACTTGTCCATCATAAAACTGATGGTTAAAAAATCGGACGCTACAGACGCGATAGCAATTCTTGAAGACATAAATTCCTATGAGGATGAAGAAGAAGACGAGGAAGAATGAAATTAGGTAATACTCTGACGCGGGTTCTCGTCTCGGTTATCGCCATTCCGCTTGTGCTGGTAATCTGTTATTTCGGAGAAATTTATTTTCTCGGTTTTACTCTGATTATAGGAGGTTTGTCCTATTACGAGTTTTACAAAATGTCCCGTAATAAAAAAAATATTGCCAGTCTGCTGATCGGGCTTCCGGCGGTAATTGCCATTATTCTGAATTCCTATTCTGGATTCATCTCATATTATAATTTGATTTTCATAATCATCATTCTGCTCACTCTTAAAGAATTATTCCGAAACAGAGAATCGGCAATTAATAATCTTGGTTCTTCACTGCTTGGAATTTTATATCTGGGATTTTTTACCTCGGCGATTTTACGTTTACGTGAATATTTTGAAGGAAGCGATTATTTGCTGGGTGGTTATTTCATTATCGCAATTCTGGTAACTATTTGGGTTTGTGATTCGGCGGCGTTTTTTGTTGGAACGGCAATAGGCAGACACAAATTGTTCCCCCGTGTAAGCCCTAAAAAAAGTTGGGAAGGCGCCATTGCGGGATTTGTTTTCAGCATTGTTACTATGCTGTTTGCTAAATGGATTATACTGGATATTTTAACCTGGGTCGATGCCGCCGCAATAGGAATAATTATCGGCGTTTTCGGTCAGACAGGTGATCTCATTGAAAGTCTCATCAAACGAGACGCAGGAGTTAAAGATTCATCATCTATTCTTCCAGGACACGGTGGAATCTTTGACAGATTTGATTCTTTACTGTTCACAGCGCCATTAATATTTCTTTATCTTGAATATCTTCATTGATTCACGTAATTCCCGGAATGTAAATATTCGTCATTCATAATTTTTTCGGGAGTTTATTTTTTGATTCCCGGGAATTATCTTGTATTTTGAAACAACTCAATTAGCGAGAGTACAAAAATGATTACTGCTGGTTATTTGCAATTCGCCCCTCATTTCGGGGAAATTGAAAACAATTTCAAGCAGGTAATGACTATACTAAAACAGACGAACGCCGATATAATTGTTCTTCCTGAATTACCTTTCACGGGATATAATTTTAAAGATCGTAATGAATTGTCTAAATACGCTGAAAACCCTGAAGAGTCTCATATTATTCATGAACTGATAAACGTATGCGAAAAAAAAAGAATACATATTGTAACGGGTTTTGCGGAAAAAGCCGGCGATAAAATTTTTAACAGCGCCATTCTGCTAGGCAGACACGGAATAAAACATATCTACCGAAAACTTCATTTATTCAACGAAGAAAAAAATCTTTTTGACCCGGGCGACAGAGCGCCTGAAGTAATAAAAGCCGGTAAAATTACCATCGGGATGATGATCTGTTTCGATTGGATATTTCCTGAAGTCGCGCGAAGCCTGGCGATTCAGGGTGCGGATTTAATTTGCCATCCCTCAAATCTTGTGTTAAACCTTTGTCAGCAGACAATGATAGGCAGGGCAATAGAAAACGGAGTTTTTATTATCACAGCGAACAGGTACGGTTCTGAAAAAAGATCACACGGCGAAATAACCTTTACAGGACAAAGTCAAATCGTTACGCCGAAAGGTGAGGTGCTAAGAAAGGCCCCGGAAAAAGCAAGTGAATTATACGTGTGTCAGATATCGGAAATTCAGTCGCGTAATAAAAAAATTACCCCGCTTAATGACATAATTGAAGATAGAAGACCGGAATTCTATAAATCATTAGTAAATATTCAAAAAAAATCGGAGCATCAATGAGCGAAAGAATGGTTAACCAATTTATGGAAATGGTGAGAATTGATAGTGAATCGGGGAATGAAATGAGATTTATCAACTATCTTAAAGATGTATTCCAGGATCTTGGCGCACAGGCTCAGAAAGACAGTTATGGAAATCTGATAGCAAAATTTCCCGCGAAAGGCTGCAAGGAAAAAGAGCCGATTCTTCTTTCTTGTCATGCAGATACCGTAAAACCGGGCGTTGGAATAGAACCTCAGTTACGCGAAGGTGTGATTACTTCAAAGGGTAATACGATTTTAGGCGCTGATGACAAAGCCGGAATCGCAGAAATGATTCAGGCAATCAGAACCGCCGAGATTCATCCACCTCTCGAAATAGTAATTACGCGTCAGGAGGAAGTGGGTTTGCTGGGTGTAAAAAATCTCGATTTCAGTTTAATCAGCGCTCAAAAAGGTTTTCTGCTGGATAATGACACTCTCGAAACCATTGTTGTCGGCGGACCATCATATTTCACTTTTGATGTTGAGATCAGAGGCAAAGCGGCTCACGCGGGAATGGAGCCGGAAAAAGGAATAAACGCTATTGAAGCCGCCGCAAAAGGAATTGCAAAATTAAAACTCGGGCGCATTGATGAAGAAACCACCGCGAATGTTGGAGTTATCAACGGAGGAATGATACGTAACGGAATTCCCGACAAATGCACTTTCCTTGCCGAATGCCGCAGCCTCAATCATGAAAAAGCCAAAGCTCTTGCCGAAGAAATGAAACATCACATGGAAATGGAATTTAAGAAAGTCGGCGTTGAATATGATCTCGATATGAAAAATCCTTTTAAAGCCGTAAACATATCAGATAATTCCTGGACAGTGCAGGCTTCAAAAAAAGCTTTGGCGAAAATAGGAATTGAAGACGCTCAAACAGTATTCATTACCGGTTTTACAGATGCTTCCGTTTATAACAACATGGGAATTGAAATGGCTGTTGTGGGCATCGGAGCTAAACTTGAACACTCAACCGAAGAACACATTTATGTATCCGATATGCAGCGGGCTGTTGTTATGATTCATGAATTGTTCAGACTTTCAGCAGAATAAAAATTACATACAAGAGGTTGTCTCAAAAATACCTCGAGACAACCTCAAAAATATTATCTCGAAATCCTTTGAATAAATTCCATCTGATCTTTCTTTAAATGTTTCCTGAGTTCAATCTTATCTCCTATTTCAAGATAAAACTGATTCTCTTTGTCAAATGGTTTCCATTCAGCCACTCCTTCAGCAGAAGGAACTCCGGTTTTCGCGAAGCTTACCCATAAGTCCGATAATATTTCACCAAGTTGTTTATCAGTCTCTCTATATTTTTTATCACTCCAGTTGAGATTGTTAAACGCATAACCGACTTCAGCGCTGTGGAAAGCGCCGTAATAATCAATCTTTTCATGAGGAACGTTATAAGTAAAATAATAATGATAAACAGGCGATTTTCTCGTGCTATTCATCATCCATTCCCATAAAGGAAAAAGCCAGGAGCGGTCGGTTAAAAATTGTAAAAAGGCGCGTTGTGCTTCTTTATCTTCCTGGACAGAATAAAGTTTTTTAAACTCCGCCGAGTTATTTCCTAACATTCTGTCAGCAACGTCATATAACGCTTGAATAGTTTTAGGAACAGTGTTGGAATCTACCATCGGGCTTATTTCCAGAGAAGTTGTTCCAACCATAATTTCAATATCATTAATATTACCGTTCAGTAAAGTTTCATAATAAGAATCCGTAATTACATAACCGTCAATAACGGGTGAGAAGCGTGGCATTCCGGTTTTATTCCAGGTTTTGAATTCTTTCATCAGGTCATCATCAGATATCATTCTGAACTCTTTCAAGGTATTGGCTCCCGCTCTTTTAGCAAACTCAACACCAATATTTTCCGGCGACTGATTATTAGAATCCTTTTCCTTCAGATGTCTCAGGTTTTTGATGGGCGGTCCGCTTTGAGGAATAGCTTTATGAAACAGCCCTTTTGCCAGCGGTGAAGAAATCAAACCGAACATAGCCATTGAACCGGCTGAGTGTCCGAAGATAGTGACATTATCCGGATCGCCCCCGA
>CAZEXO010000215.1:0-6993 GCA_964516545.1 uncultured Melioribacteraceae bacterium | reverse complement strand
TCTTGTGGCTGAAACCAATCCGCCAGAGGTGGACTAAACCGTCGTAGTGGGAAATCATGCTAAAATATTTTAGACAAGTTGTTACTGAGACTTCTCCAGAATTTCTGAAAAACTCCCTTGGAGAAATTCGTATTACCTGTCACCAAATGCTTTTCTACTCAGAATAATTCTAATTCCCTATCATATACAGGTAAGCAAAAAATATCAGAGCAAGTAATATGAAAAAATACAACAGCGCTTTCAGAGGTGAGATTTTATTACTTTGTATCGTGGTGGTTTTTTCTGTCTTTGGTTTCTGAGAAATATTATTCTTCACATGATTACCGCTCACAGAACTATTTGATGTTGATATTTCATCAACTGATGAATGTGTCAACTCCTTTATTAAAATTCCGTTCTTATCATAACGTTTCTGATGTCCAATCTTATTCCCGTTCTCAAAAATTATTTCTTCTTTCAATGCTCCGTCAGGATAAAAGATTTTTGTAGTTCCATGTTCTTTTCCATAATTATATTCTTTAATTCCGAGAACTTCACCGCTTTCATAGTAAAATTTTGATTGCCCGTGCGGAACACCCATTTTATATTCCCATACTCCCTTTACCGTTCCGCTTTTGTAAAATGTAGTTTTTGTGCCTTCTGTTTTTCCATCCACATTATTCTCTTCAACACGTAATTGTCCTGACATGTAAAAGGCTTTCGCCATTCCATCCTTCTCCCCTTCTTTATAACTAAGCTCAGCTTTTATTTCACCATTCTCATAATAATACCTGACCATTCCATCCAATAAATCCTTCTTAAAGTTCATTTCTGTTTTCAGATTTCCATTCGAGTAAAAAACTTTAGCAGTTCCTTCTTTTTTATTGTCGAGATAATTTATTATTTGCTGGAAAGAACCATCTTTATTAAAAACTTTATCCTCACCCTGCAGCATTCCTTTTCTGTAAGTCTTTTCGGTCATTAATTCACCGGTAGTATAATATGTTCTTAAGATACCTTCCTTTTTACCGTCAATTATGTCAAGTGGACTCATCGTTTTTTCCAACCGATTTTTCTCATTAAAATTTTTATATTGTTTTACAATCTGTCTGTAAAACATCTGCAAAAATAATTGGAGATTTTTATTAAAGTAATGTTATTTTTGTTCAGCAAAAATTACGATTGTTTGGTAATAAAGATAATGAAATGTTTGGAGATGACTAATGAAAAATTTCACCCGCATATGGGAACAGAATATTAATGTGAAAGAATCCCCCATACACGGAAAAGGTATATTTACAACTTCGGAAATTCCACAAAATGAACTGCTGATGATAATTCAGGGCGAGGTAATAACAGGAAAAGAATGCGAGCGCCGCGAGGAAGAAGACGACAATGTTTATATTTTCTGGAATGGCAGATATTATATCGATACCAGCAAAACTAAAAAAATAAAATTTATCAACCATGATTGTGAACCGAACTGCGAAGTGCTAACAAGAGACAAAGAAAGCCTGTATTTAGTCTCAGCCAGACCAATCCTGCAAGGTGAAGAACTAACCATTGATTATGGGTATGAAGAAATTTACGATAACTGCAAATGTAGTTCGTGCTGCAAATAGTTTTTTATCTCTTTCATTGGAATAAGAGTACTTCTCAATCAGAGTCTGTTAAATGTTTGTATTCTATTAGAATCATAGTTCAGCAATTCCTGGTTTGCGAGAATATTTTTCCAGAATGGATTTTTCATGGCAGAAAACCTTTAGTGTGACCGGGATAAATTTATATCCATAAATAAAGTAAAATAGCTATATTTATTTATCCACATTAAGACGACTGGATTATGCTGAGAAATATCATTCTAATAATGATAACTTTTTCCGGGATTATGCTTGGGCAGAATTCCGAGAATCTTTTTACCGCAATTGATGAACAGATACTAAAATTAGCTAATCAAAACGCCCCTCTGCTTTCCCGTAATAATTATGAGAAAGCTATCAAACTATATAACCTGATTCTTGAAGATTATCAATCCGGTTATATGCCTGATGAATTACGAAATGATATTATTAAATTAAAAAAGATTCTTGATGAGGCAGATACAATTTCATTAGCTGCCAATGAGTATTTTTATAATACTATCGAGTTACGCAATAACGGATTATCAATCAAAGCGGACTCAATAACCGTAACATTCTGGGAAAAAGCTGATTGCTATTTCCATGCTTCTATCGAAGAATTTGAGAATAATGAAGCGGAAGATGCTGATGAATACAAAATGATTGCTGACTCTTTATTTAACTTAAGCATTAATCTCACTGAACAGTATAACGAAGTAATAGTTAACTGGGAACCGCAAATCACCGCTCTTAAAAAAAACGCGAACCTTCTTTCACCTCTCTCATACAACGAAGGATTATATTATAAATCTTTATTCATCGAATCAGTGTCGGATGATGACGACCTTGATGAGATTATTGAATACAAGCAGAAAGCCCAATCTAATTTCGAACATGCATCTATGAATGCTGATGATGTAAGAATCGCATGCGTATCGCTTCTTGAAGCCCGGGAGAAAGCGGGCAAAATGAAAGCATATCTTTTTTCGTCTGAATATTGGTATGCCGCCGAAAATAAATTTATTGAAACCTGCGAGTTATTCAACAATAAAGATGATGATTACTGGGAAACCGCGATCGAAGCGGAAAAATATTATATCGAGGCATCGAACTTAACAATTATCAACTATTACCTGAAGGATATTGATGCTGCGCTTTCCGAAGCGTATTCAAACAAATGTAGAAAATACGCTCCAATTACCCTCGGATTAAGTGAACAATATCGTGAACAGGTTATCCGGAAAGTTGAGGAGATTGGCGGTTTCGACAGCAGCATAAAAGAATTGGCTTCCAAAGCTATTTATGAAGCTAATCATGCAATTTTCATTTCCAATCTGCTGCAAAAGATGGATGATGAAAGCAGAACAACCGAAGAAATAATTCTTGCTTCGGAGAAATATCTTACTCAGATAAGTGATGTTGTGTCGGTGACGCCGAAGTTTGACGATGATTAAAAGCGGAAATTTGGATTTGCCATCGGAGGGAGAAGACACATCCTCACCTCAAAACACAGAATCATTTTTCGATTATTCTACCGCAGAAGTATATTCGCAGAAAGATTATCTTCGTTCGTTATTCACACCCGAGGAGGCTGAAATTCTTTATGAATCAGATCTGACGAGAATTCGCCTAAAAGGATTAGTATTTCCAACTGCAAGCACAAGACTCGAAACACGTGATTATCCCCTCCTCGATAAAGTTGTTCATGCCATTGAACTCTTCCCTGACAAAACGATTAATATAGAATCGCATACAGACAGTCATGCAACCAGAAGTTTCAATCAAACATTAACACAGGAGAGAGCAGAAAAGATTAAGGAATACCTGGAATCAAAAGTTGACAACGAAATTAAGGCAACAGGAGTTGGCGAAGATAATCCGATCGCTGATAATTCATCCGACGATGGACGAAGACAAAACAGGCGGATTGAAATAGTTATTCAAAATGCTGATGAATAATTTATAACTTGGCGTATCCGTTGTAAACATAGAACAACCCCAGGACAATTAATACAAGCCCCAAAGTTCTAACCACAACTAAATAGAATTTCCCGCCAATGAATTTTTTCATTCTCGATGAGACAACACCAATTGTAATTTGCATTCCAACGAGCATTACATAAAAAACAACAATAAACAGGATACCCGAAATAATACTGATACTGAATGATTCGCTAAGAAGCGGCGCGCCTATCGACATCCAGAATACATAAGGTCCGGGCGCGAAAAAATTTGCGATTACTCCCTTACGAAGAGAATTTGATTTCACCTGCGCTCCTGAATATTCAGGTATTACTGTAATGTTTTTATATCCAAGGTAACAAATATAACTTCCGCCCATAAGCGATATAAGGAACAAAAGTATTTTTACCTGGGATAACTGACTAAATACATACAGGGATATCAAAATTATCGGCAGGTCGGTGATTAACGGAGCCATAGCTATTCTAATTCCTGCTTTTGCTCCGTGTTGGATTGATTCTGAAATGATTAAGGCAAACAGAACTCCCGGTGATATACCTGATGAAAATCCAAGAACAAACGCCGTGATGAGTAGCGAATATATATTTTCTGTCAATTATAAATCTCCTCAATACGTATACCAGGATGTAGATTAAATATGTCATCATGATAAGGCGATTTGATATAGAAAAATTTCATTCGCATACGCACGTAATTCTCGAACTGAGGATTTGTTTCGAGCCACTCGAAAAATTCTTCTTTTTGGTGAGGATTTTCCTCAACCATTTTATCTGCAATCGATTTCATTGAATACATCTCAAAATATTCCGTCTCGTGAAATATGGCATTGATAAATATTTCTCACGAATATTCCACAATATTTTTCGAATGCCAATATAAGATAATTTTAACAGGCTTGTTGAATCGTTATCCTCTCTTAAGAAATAATTTTAATTTGCGATAAAATTCTTCAGGGTTGTCGAGCATAACTTCATGCCCGCTATTGCTTATTTCATATTTCTCAACATTTACTAGATGATTAAGTATACTCATGTTTCTGTTTGTTTCTCCGTAAAAGTAAGACTTTCTGATTTTCAGTTTCAGAAACTTCTCAAGTAATTTTCCGCTGTCACTCCAATTAACAAGAGATTGAGCGCTTCTGTACATCACAAGAGGATTTGTCATATCCAGCTTCAACATTTTACTCAACGAGTGTTTTTTCTTTTCTTCGTCATATGCGGTGCTGTAATCTTCAAAAGATCTGCCGACTATTCCCCTGCTGAAAATCCCACAATCTTCATTAATCAAATTTCCTTCAATATTCACAAAGGATTTCATACGATCGTACAACTTATCGGAAAATAACAGACCAACAGCTCCTCCCATACTGTGGGCTACTACATTAATTTCTTTACTCGGTATCAAATCAATAATTTTTTCAATTAAAAAAGCGGTGTCCTCCAGTTTATATGAAAAGTTTTCATCTTTACAGGATTTACCGAATCCCGACATGTCGGGAATTATTATTGTGTACTCCGGGAAATAATCTGTGTCCAAAACCATTGAGAATGATTCTGACGAACAACCGAGTCCATGAAGAAATAATATGACTTTTTCGGAGTTCTCCTTATAGTCCATTAGAAAATGTAGCCTGATATAGCCGATAGTTAAATCATAATCTTTTAGTCCTATATGAGGTGTGAATCTAATATTATTATTCATAAGAAATATTCCTGCTTAATCGAGATAGCTCAGCGATTACTGAATGTTTATGATGACTGCATCAGAAATCCCAATCTCATAAAACTTCTACTCCCTGATTTTTTTCGCTGTGTAATATACCTAAAATCATAAAATATTTTTTCTCTGTTAACATTAGTCATATATTTAGCTACAAAAAATTGAGCAAAACAGTCATGGCAAAATTCAAGATTTATCTGGAATATGAAGGAACTCGTTACAGCGGCTGGCAGGTTCAAAAAGGAAGCAAGACTATTCAGGGCGCTTTAATGAATGCTGCGGATCAGATATTTCCAAAAGAAAAAATTGACATCCAGGGTTCAGGCAGAACAGACGCCGGTGTGCATGCTCTCCAACAAGTCGCTCATCTTGAGGTAAACACATCCCTCTCACCGGAAATATTAAAGATGAAATTCAATGATCTTCTGCCCCACGATATAAACATTCTTCATGTCGAAAAAACCGGACGGGACTTTCACGCGCGTCATCATGCAGTTGCCAGAAGTTATATTTTTCATATTTCCAAACGTCGCAGCGCTTTCGGTAAGACTTATGTATGGTGGATCAGGGATAAACTTAACATAAATAAAATGGAGAAAGCCGCTATACTATTCACCGGCATGCATGATTTTTCTTCTTTCACCGATGATAAACCCCAGGATAAATCTACCAAAGTAAAAATTGATGAAGTGAAAATTTGGGAGGATGAAGAAAGTATTCTGATTAGAATTACAGGCTCGCACTTTCTCTGGAAAATGGTACGCAGAATGATAGGCGTACTTGTGGAAATCGGTCGGGGCAATATGAAAGAAAAAGACCTCGTGTTTTTTCTGAACAATCACTCGAAAGAACCTGCCAGGTTCACAGCTCCCCCTTCAGGTCTATATCTGGAAAAAATATTTTATGAAGGAGATGAAAAGAGATTTACCAATCGTCCGTTACTAAAGATAACGTCATTCAGAGAATAATATAGTTGCACCGACTGAAAAGAGAACTTCGTGTACCTTTGAGATTTAGCGTTCCTGCTTGCCGCAGGCTGGTTCGTGGCAAAACCAAGATTATGACTATTAGTAAAACCAATTTTTGCCACTAAGGCGCTAAGACACAAAGAAATATTTTTTTAGGAATAGCCCACAGATGTAAAACAAAAGAAACGGGAATTTTTATGAATGATTTACTAAATTTGCTCGTAAAAATTTATTAAACGAAACCGGGCATAATTTATGGGAAGAATTTTTGAAAAACGTAAACATACCATGTTCGCACGATTCGCGCGCATGTCTAAAGCTTTCAACAGAATTAGAAAAGATATTGAAATTGCCGTTAAAGCCGGCGGTGCTGATCCTAAGGGTAATTCCAAACTTCGCATAGCCATTCAAAACGCCAAAAGCGTAAACATGCCGAAAGATAAAGTTGACGCCGCCATTAAACGCGCTTCATCAAAAGATACAACCGGCTACGAAGAAGTATTATACGAAGGTAAAGGTCCTCACGGAATCGCCATAATGATTGAAACCGCGACTGATAACCCTACGCGCACCGTTGCCAGTCTGCGTCATATCTTGAGAAAAAAGGAAGGAACTCTCGGCAATTCAGGTTCAAATACATTTATGTTCGACAGAAAAGGTGTCTTCAAATTTTCGAAGGAAGGAATTGCTGATATTGAAGAATTTGAACTGGAATTAATTGACTT
>CAZEXO010000214.1:0-7040 GCA_964516545.1 uncultured Melioribacteraceae bacterium | reverse complement strand
TCACAAAGATAAATTCCCTGCCATGTGCCAAGATTAAGTCTGCCGTTTGTAATCGGTATGGTGACTGATGCACCGAGCAGCGATGATTTAATATGCGCTGGCATGTCGTCGGAGCCTTCAAGCGTGTGAACATAATCAGGCGCGTTTTCCGGCGCAAGTTTGTTGAAGTGTGATTCCATGTCGACACGTACATCGGGATCAGCGTTTTCGTTGAGGGTTAATGAAGCTGACGTATGCTGAATAAAAATGTGAGCAAGTCCGGTTTTAATTTTACTCAACTCGGGTAGCTGACTTGTAATCTCGTTTGTTACAAGATGAAATCCGCGCGAACGGGCTTTTAATGAAATTTCTTTTTGAATCCACATATAAATGTTTCGGTAGTTTGAAGGGAAAAATTATTTTATGAAAGTTATTGAATACCCGGTAAATATTCATCACTGGGGAAAAGATTTACAAATAATATCTCATGATCGGTTTACTTTTTGATCTTCGCGCTACTTCTTCAAATCCCGCTTTTGTAAAAGATGACGGAATTCCTGTCCAGGCAAATGCCGCAGGAATATTATCGCCGTATGGAACGGTCGGATATCCTTCAACTATTTCTGCGCCGTTATTTTCAGCAAACTTCACAGCATGTTTCAATAGTTCAGAGGATAATCCTTTTTTTCGGAAATCTTTACTTAGGAATAAACATGACACCGACCACACAGGTTTATCATCAACAGGCTGAAGTACTTTTGATTTTTCGAGTCTGATAAAATTTTCTCTCGGGGCTATAGAACACCAACCCACAGGTTGTTCATTAAGATATCCGATGATACCAATGGTTCTTTCTTCTTTTACCATAGACTTCATACTTTTTTTATTCCCGGCGCCTTTTCCCTGTTCAAAATCTTTTTTCGAAAGTCGCCAGCTCATACACCAGCATCCTCCGCACGCACCCCGTTCGCC
Source organism: uncultured Melioribacteraceae bacterium (assembly GCA_964516545.1). GTDB lineage: Bacteria > Bacteroidota > Ignavibacteria > Ignavibacteriales > Melioribacteraceae > JAHISV01. Next base: position 6,089 of record CAZEXO010000214.1, on the reverse strand, counting down.
GAATAGTTTTTCAAAGTCTTTCCAGGTATCGTTTGAAAGCGGTTTGTATTTCAATTTGCTCATCATGATCTCGCTATTTCCGACTGTTGAAGAAAATGCTACTGTTAATCGATAATAAAATTGTCATTTGTAGTCATTTATGGTCATTGGTTGTTTTTATATTTGCCGATTGAGCTAATGTAATTATTCAATTTTACACCAAGCGTCTCAAGTTTTTCCATCAACATCTTAAAAATATTTTCTTCGATCAAATTCCTGTTGTGTGATTTTGTTATCCAAGTCTTTGTTTCGCATAATGAACCACGGGAATAATACAAAAAATTTTTGTTCTCTTTGAAGTGATACCTTCCGAAACCTTCTGAAATATTTGCGGCAATAGAATCTGTGGATCTGATTAGCTGTTGTCCTAATGTCTTTTGGGGAAACGCCTCCCACTCCCGAACAATATTCCACATTTCTTCACCTAATTCCATAGCCAATATGTAAACATTCAATTCTTCTAGTTTCATAATTGTCCCCTCTTTTAATGTTTATAAAATGATTCTTCTTACTACCAATGACAATTAATGACGCAAAGCGAATGACGGCGCAGCCAAATGACCTTTCAAAAAAGATCCATCTGTTTTTCCGTGTTCGAATATTTTCCTTCATGTTTGAGAAGCCAATCTTTACGCCACACTCCGCCCGCGTAACCCGTTAAACTACCGCTACTGCCTATTACGCGGTGACATGGAACGATTATGGCAATTTTATTTCGCCCGTTTGCTGTGCCGACTGCCCGAACAGAATTGGGGTCGCCCAAATCTCTGGCAATATCGATGTAACTTTTTGTTGTTCCGTAGGGAATAGTCAGAAGATCCTGCCAGACAGCAATTTGAAAATCCGTTCCTTCCCAGTTAAGTTTTATGGAAAACTCTTTTCTTTCTCCTTTGAAATATTCATCAAGCTGGGTAACACATTTTTTCATGCATTGCGGAATGTTTTCATCAGCTTCGCCTTTTTCTTCGGCAAACTCAACAGTCATCACTCCTTCATCATTGCCTGTAATTTCTATCCAACCTAACTCGGATTGGTAATATGTTTTGTATACTTTCATTTTTATTTCCCTAATCTTATTCCTAATCTTAATCTCTCGCAGCTACAACGTGATTTTCGCGAGGTATTTTTCGTAACCGACAACTCTGAAATTGTTTTTACCCTTTGGCACTACCGTAAATCCTTCCCCTTCAAGCAGCTTAATTTGTTCCTGGAATCCACCCGGATATTTCTCGTTTAGGAGTCCGCATGACTTTAAGGTGCGCCAATAAGGAGTTATTTTCTTTTTCCCTTCAGCGCGTTCTTCTTCAGCAGCATTCGCTGATATCCAGGCAAATATTCCCGTAGTGAGCGGACAGGTAAAATTAACCTTATGTTTTTGTGCAAGCGCATTTCTAATTTCGCTAATTGTTATGAGATTTCCTTTGGGTATTTTACGCATAATCTCATCAACTTCAATCGGTGCGGGAATAACAAATGTTCCTTCGCCCCAGGATTTGTTCATGCCTTCCGTTACTTCTTCAATTTTCGGAAAACCTTTTGAATCGTGAAGTTTTTCTTTCCATGTTTTTTTCATCTTTCCTCCTTCGCGACCTATGCGCATTCCCTGTCCGTCCGGCAGGCGGGTTAGCGGACTTCGCGGTTCATTTTTTAACCGCAAAGAACGCAAAGGATCCGCAAAGTACGCAGAGATTATAAATTATTTACAACTCTTTTTATACCGTCTTTTAACCGGGCAACATTAAAATTAATTAACAAACCAAGTTTGCAATTAGAGAGCTTTAGATATGTTAATACCTGAGCTAAATGAACATCATTAAGCGTTTCAACAGATTTGATTTCTATAACAACTTTCTTTTCAACCAATAAATCAATTCTGTATCCGCAATCTAATTTCACTTCCTTATAAATCAGAGACATCGGCTTCTGTTTTTCAACAAATAACCCGGATTCATATAATCATAATACAAACATTCTTCATAGGCTGATTCAAGTAATCCGGGTCCAAGTTCTTTATGAACTTTTAATGCTAATCCAATAATTTCATTCGATAATTCATTCTCATTCATCTCATCCTCATCTTTCTTTGCGTTCTTAGCGCCTCCTTAGCGGACTTCGCGATTCTTCTTTTAAACCGCAAAGAGCGTAAAGTTTTCGCAAAGTACGCAGAGATTATAAATTATTTTATTGATTGACCTATTCAACCAATGACCGCCACAAATAAAATGTCGCGTAGGCTTCGTACCCAGACCAGTTAAAAGCGAGTTCTTTGATTTTTTCGATTGTGGGTTTGTAAGAAAGATTCAACCGCTGTTTAATTGCATTGTGAAGTCCGACATCTTCAATTGGAAACGCTTGAGGAAAATGAAAATATTTCATCAACACGTAATTAGCGCTCCAGTTGCCTATACCTTTTATTTTGACAAGCCTGTTTTTTACTTCGTCAAAATTTTTCATGTGAGTAAGTTCATCAATGTTGAGTTCGCCCGTAACAATTTTATTCGCAACGCCTATCAGGTACTCGGCTTTCTTGCGTGTAAACTGAAACAGCATCAGTTCATCGGGGTTGAGTTTTGCAATATCTTCGGCGTCCGGAAAAAGCCAGTATGTTTTGTTCTCGTACCGCAGAGCTTCGCCGAATGCCTCAACAAATTTTCGTTTCATAGAGTACGCGAGTCCGAGATTTATGTGCTGACCGATTATCGCCCAACAAACCGCTTCAAAAAAATCGGGAATACCGACCAAACGCAGTCCATGAAATTTGTGAACAATATCTTTCAGTAAAACATCTTTTTCAGCAATGGAGTAAAATGGTTTTATGTCATAATTCATATCGAACCATTCTTTCACGAATTCAGTCACATAAGCTTCAGCAAGTTTATCGGGCTGTTTGTTGAGAAATTCAATTTGTAAATGCCTTTTGCCGTTCATGCTGATTTCAATCAAATAAAGTTTGTTGTGAATCTTCAAAAGTTTGCGTAACCTGTTTCCTTCCACGCTGTGCATGCATTCGTTATCAGAGCGATTAAGAAATGCAAGACATTCGGAGAAGCTGAAATCTTTGGGAATTTCTATGTGCACAATTTTCACCTTATAGAACACTGATTATTATGATCTTTATGATTGGTTATGGGTACTAAGAATCAAAAATTTCATCACCCTGCCAGCGCTCCTTTCTCCATACCGCGATAAATTCCCACCACAACACCCACAAGTTTGAACTGTGAGTAATTTTTCTCAATAATTATAGGTTCGTACTCGGGATTTTCGGAATGAAGTTCAATCGTCTCGGACTTTTTCACGAATCGTTTTACAACCGCGGCGTCTTCAAGAATGGCAACTACAAAATGTCCGTTACGCACTTCTATATTCGGATTGATAATAACAATATCCCCGCTGAAAATGTAAGCGTCTTTCAAGCTGTTGCCTTTTACGCGCAAGAGAAACGAATCACGCGGCATACGGGCAATTGTCGGAAGCTCCACCATGTCAATTGCATCGGGATAAATTGTCAGCGGATTACCGGCGGCTACTTCACCAAGTACGGGACGCGGCGTAAAAAACTTATCTTCCAGCAGCAATTCGATACCGCGGGATATTTTCGGATTGCGTCTTATAAAACCTTTCCGCTCAAGCGCCTGCAAATGCTGCTGAACCGTCGAACGGTTTTTGTAACCGAACTTTTCGGCAATTTCCGCCAATGACGGCGTTGAACCGAATCCCGTTTTCATATCGATAATGAATTCAAGAATTTTTTTCTGCACTTCCGTTATTGTCTTTGACATAAATACACCTTCGGCTGGTGAGTCACAGGGTTTTTCACAAAAAAGAGTTAATAAAGAGTAAGAATAAGATTAGGTTTACCCGCCGCGGCGGGATTAAGAATATTGTAAAATTAATTGCCGGAATAATTTTCACCGGATTCATATGCCCGGTTGGAATTACTTTTTATTAAACCGACGAGCATCGAGATAATTTCTTTTAATATACTTTTACCATTTTGATTTACTTCAATGCTGATAAGTTTTTTAACCAATAAAAGATCAAGACAACTTGTTGATTCGAGCGCTGAACCACGGGCAATATCAAAAAATTTACACCTATCCCGGCCGGTCAACCTTCCATTGCCTTCTGCAATATTTTGAGCAATAGAATCAGAGGCTCGTTCAAGCTGTCCGTAAGTATTCAATTTTGGTTCAACTTGTTCTTTTAATTCATTCACAAATTGAGAAAACTCAAGTGATTTTTGATATACAGTAAGCTTTTCGTGATCAAAATAATATTCTGTCATCTAAAGCCTCTTAATCTTATCCTTAATCGTACTCTTAATCGTACTCTTTTAATTATACCATACATTTGTATGGTGGAAAATTATCAAAGAAATCATCCCTTGTCAAGACATTTTAAATTTTATTTTGAAGCACAATCCCGGTGGAAAACCCGGAAAACAATTTTAAAAAGTTGTTTAAAAACAGAGTTGATTAACAGATGAAAAGAAATTTTTAGGCAAATGGTAATGTGAAGGAATTGAGAGATTGCAGAGCCGGACAGAAAAGAAAAGGCGGAAATAAAGTTTTCCAGGTTGGTTAGAACCCGATCATTGTCATCTGAACCAAATAAAATTCGACGCGAGCGGAATCGAGAAAGAAAAGGCGGAAATAAATCCGCCTGTCAATTATCCGAAAATACTTTTAAGAACTTCGAGTAATTTATCTCTGAGAATTGGCTTTGAGATAAAATCCTTGAATCCCGCAGCAATAAATTTTTCACGGTCGCCCGGAAGAACATATGCTGTAACGGCTATAATCGGTATCTTTTGATAGCCGGGCATTTTCTGAATAATCCTCAAGGCATCAAGACCGTTATATTCTCCCTGCAAATTAATATCCATAACAATGAAATCGAAAGTTTTACTTTTAAGATAAGGCACGGCTTTTTCGAAACTCGTGGCAAACTCGACTGATTTCATATCCTTCATTTGCACTTTGAAAAGAATTTGTGAATCCACCTGGTCTTCAACATACAGGCAGGATAATTCGGATAGATTCACTCCCTTTTTAACAACGGGAGTTTCTTCAATTGCCGGTGGTTTTTGTTCCGGAGTCGGCTGTTGATTCAGATTGACATTTACGTTTACGGACGGATTCTCCTGAGGAGTGTTTTTATTTATTACTATCTCGTGAATGATTTCCGGTTCTTTGTTTTTGATTTCTTCAACAACTGCCGACGTTTCCTCAACCATGGTAGCTTGTTGGATACGACTCATTTTTTTATTTATCAGTTTTTCTATTTTTTCGTCAATTGTGTCCTGATGTTCAACGGCTGTTACTTCTTCTTCAACTTTTTCAGGCACTGCTTTCTGAACTTCTTCTTCCGGTTTTTCTCTGAATGCTTCATCAATAAATGAAGATTCGAACGTAAGTTTATCTGACTCAGCTATACTTAATTCCATGGGAAGAATTAATGCATATTCAACCGGTTCTCTTCCTTTAACAAGAAGTTCATTTTTAATCTGAAGAACATCAAGTAATTTCTGGGTAAGTTTTACCGTGAACCTTGAGAAACCATATTTTCTGCGGATTTCATTTTCATCGCCGTTAAGAATATCTTTGAGTCCGTTGCTAAGTTCTTTTGAAATTTCTTTTCGGTCATCTTTAACAGTAATTACACATTTATCATCATCAAAGGCATAAGCCGAGAGATAAATTTTCGATTGCTTAGTTAATTGAATGGAAAATTTCAGAAAAGATGTCAGCAATGTTAACAATTTACTTCTGTCACTTTCGAATTTTAGCGAGGAAGATATTTTGCCATATGCAAATTCAACATTATTTTCTTCACCTGTTCTTTTAACACTGCTCTTCAATTCATCTATTAAATCAGTAAACAGTATTCCTTCAGGTTTAAAAGTAGATTTTCCCTGAACAAGCGATGAATATTCAACGGCATTGTCCATTAATTGAAGCAGCAGTTTTTGATTTTCGTTAATAATATCCGCGGCTTCTTTCTGATCGGCAGTAGGATTTTGAATACTTTCGGTTAATTCGCGAACA
>CAZEXO010000213.1:0-7095 GCA_964516545.1 uncultured Melioribacteraceae bacterium | reverse complement strand
AAAACATGTTGCTTAATTATTATATTTTTTGTCTCATTTTTATTGACATGTTCCGCTGCTTTAGCAGATAAATCCGAATTTGCCTCCCGGAGGGAGTGCTTGTTTCCCGAAAGAATGTCTCCCTTCAGTCACCAGATGTTTCACTAAAATGATGAACAAGATACTTCTCAAGCGATTAATTTTCGCTATATTAAAAAAGCATAATCAAAAAAAAATTTACGCGAAATAAGATGGAAATAAAAATATCCGGGAATATTACAATTTCTGAAAGTGAAATAGAGCTGAACGCCATTCGTTCTCAGGGAAAAGGCGGGCAGAATGTAAACAAGGTTGCAACCGCTATTCATCTTCGTTTTGATATTAAAAAATCATCCCTTCCCGAAGAAATAAAAGACATAGTAATGAAACTGAAAGACAGAAGAATAACGGGTGACGGAATAGTTATTTTGAAAGCTCAAAAGCACCGCACTCAGGAAAAGAACCGAAATGATGCGATAAACAGACTGACAGAATTAATAAGAAAATCTCTAACGGTTCCTAAAAAACGTAAATCCTCAAAACCGAATCCTGAAGCAAAACTAAAACGACTTCTTGATAAATCAAAAAGAAGTTTTGTTAAAACTATGCGGCAAAAAGTGACAGATAAAGAATAACAAAAATGTCACGGAAATATTTATTCCATAGCAAACTAAAAGAACAAATACATAGCTAAAAGAATACGAATGTTTTCTGCAGCTTTAGGGTTTTCAACTTCTCCTTTTAGATTTGGTATTCCATATTCTGCACTAGTATATTCGATTTCACCGGCAAATTTTGTTTTTCCCGAAGAGTAAATTATTCTTGGTGAAATTCTTTTTACGCTGGCTATGTTATTCCCGCGCGAGTAATAATTGCCGCTAATGTTATCCTCAGCACCTAAATTTTTTGTGTAACCTGCAAATAGTCCAAGCTCAATTTCTTTCCCGTAAATTAATTCTGACCAGACTGAAAGTGTTTTTATTGGAGTATAATATTCAATGCGTGTGACAGGGTCGGATGATTCTGTTGCATAACCGCCGATCATTGTCAGATCGGTAGCGTTCCGGGCGAGAACACCTTCAAGTTTCAGTGTTAAGTTATCCGACGAAATTTTAGTAAAACCCATTAATGAAATTCCTGATACTGATTCGTCAGTAACATAATTTTGTTCTGTTACAATCCGGGGTGTCAAAGATTTATAATTTAAGCCTGCACCTGCAATAAATCCTTCACTTATGAATTTGAGATTTATATCCAGAATCGGCAAAACCGAATTTCTCAGATAAACAGAACTGGTTCCCGAGGGACCTGCGCTTGCGAAATCTCTTTGTGTAGCGGCGACAAGAGATAATTGAAGCTGATCAAACTTTTGAACAAATCTGATTTGCGGATTTCTTGAGAATGGTTGAAAAGGCGCTCCGGTGTTGAATGATACTACACCCGGAAAAATTTCAGTAATAAACATTGGATGCCAATATTGACCGATGAGCAATGAACTGTTCTTCCAGTCAAGTTTTACGAATGCGTGGCGTAATCTGAATCCATTAATATCGCCGTCCGAATGTCCGAAAAAAGCTCCTTCAATCAGTCCTGAAGTTTTTGCTCCTAAAAATTCAGGACCGGTTATAGCTCCCGTGAGCCGTGTTTGAATTGATAACATGTTGAAACTTGATTTTGTATTAATATCATTTCCATTATTATCCAAATATTCAGCAGCCGGATAAAGCAAAAAATGTCCTTCTCTGATTGAAATTGTTTGTCTCGAGTCATACATCATGTCTGTTTTGACAAACCCGCTTATTGTAATGCCGAAAGTGTTCTCACTCTTTTCCTGAGCAAAATAAGATGTCAACATCGAAATGATAATCAGTAAAGATTGCATACATTTTTTCATTTCAGCTAGCCTTTTTTTAGTTTGTAATTTTTTCTGATTGTTTTATTATGCAAAAACAAATTAACATATACCGACATATGTGAATAAGGAAAATAATATTCAGAAATATCTGTGCGAAAATAAAAGTTTTGTGAAACAGAATAAAACTTTTGAAATCTAAAAAAAAGTAAAATAAACTCCGGAAATTTTCTTTTCAGAAAGCATGAAGAGATTAATTTTTTTACACTCAGGCATAATATACTTTTTTCATTCCCTTAAGGTGAACAAGTTTGGGATCGCTTAGAGTTAACTCTTTTATTTGCTTAGGAGGGAATACTCTGCATTCAAAATTATTTTCATTACATTCAACAAAAACCACCCATGCTTCGGGATTGGCTAGAATAGGATCGCGGCGTTTTCCGGAGGATTGAAATGTCCAGGAAAGTCCGTATTTTTTTGCATTAGCAGATGTCTGTGTTTTTACAGCAACTTCGACTCCGTTAATTCTAAGATCACAATCCCAGGATTTGTAATCGCCAAGATAAATTGTATAATCAGGACCTTCAACATCCTGTCTGTATTTCTTGAAAACCGTCGCGACCGCTTCCTCACCGATCTTACTAATAAAGTGATCTTCCTTAATTTTTTCTTTTATTGTCTGATTGCTGTCAGCGTAATTAACAGTTTCCGAAACAGCTTTGGCAAATTCTCTGGCAATCCGGATTTGTTCTTCGTTAATGCTTACACTGAGTATTTTGTCGAATAATTTTAGCGACATATTTTTAGCGGTTGGTTAGTTATGTCAAAATTAGCAATCAGCAATTCCTTTCCCTTTGCAGCGTTATTTTTTTTATAATTATTCATACCATATTGAAGTTCCCACTCGATTTTGGGGAAATCTTTATAAAGGTCGCGAATGAATTCGGAATTGTCATAAGTGATCAGCCATTTGTGACTAGTATTTTTTACGCACGAAAAAAATACTTCATGATCAAATTGCTGATGCAGAATACCTTTTTTTCCGTAGAGTCTGGATGACTTGCACGAATAATAAGGAGGATCAAGGAAGATAAATACATTTTTCCCGGGTTTGCTGAGTATTTTTTTATAATCATGGTTATGAACTGATATGTTACGCAAAACATTTGCGGCCGGTTCTAATCGTTCGATGGAAGATTTTGTAAATCTTTTTTGGAAAGATGCTTCGGAATATCCACCGGAATCAACGACGCCGGAAAAGGTAATTCTGTTAAGTATAAAAAAGTCAATTGCCCGCTGAATTTGAGTGAGATTTGTATTTCTTTTTGCGAGGATTTCATTAAAAAGTTTTCGTCCCTCATTTTTACTCATGAAAATTTTCATCACTTCTCCAATCAGCAATTCGGAATTATCCTTAAGTGTTTTCCAAAAACAGAATAGTTCGTAGTTAAGATCCGAGATAATGATTTTTTTTCGGGCGTAGTTTTGTGCAATGTAAAATGAAAATGAGGCTCCACCTGAAAATGGCTCACGGAATTCATCAAAATCAGGGATGAAATTTTTCAAAAAGTTTATTGCTTTTGATTTACCGCCAGGGTAGCGTAAGGGGCTTTTTATCATTACAGTATATTTTTTATGCGTAAGATAAGAGAACATTTTTAATTATGATACTGCTGGGATGGTGTTTATTAAAAAATTTGAGATTATATTCGAACTCACTAAATCGGAAAAATAACAGAACCCGGGCTATGGAAACTATACTTTTACAGTCGTATTCAGAAGCGGAAGAATTCGCCTTATCACACTATGAAAATTTTCCGGTTATCTCGAAGTTTGTACCTTTTTATTTACGGAAACACGTGGCAGTTATTTATAAATTTGCCCGCGATGCAGATGATATTGCCGACGAGGGGAGTGATTCACCAGAAATACGAATGAAAAAATTAACCCAATATGAAAAATATTTCATCGATGCAATGAATGGTGTTTATGAAAATAATTTCTGGCGCGCTCTAAACAACACTATTAATGATTTGCACCTCACTCCGGAATATTTTTTAGACTTGCTGAAAGCTTTTAAACAGGATGTTGAAGTGAACAGATATCAAACATTTTCCGAGATACTTAGTTATTGCAAATTATCTGCTAATCCCGTGGGACGACTGATTCTTGAACTACATGGAATCAAATATGATATGGCAAATGAATTCTCCGATAAAATTTGTACAGCTTTACAGATTACAAATTTTTACCAGGACTTAAGTTTAGATATCTCGAAAGACAGAATCTATATTCCGTTAATTGAGTTGGTAGAATTTTGCGTAAGTGAAGAAGAAATTCAAAAAAAAATCTACTCCGAGAACTTCAAAAAATTAATGAATCTGCAAGTTCAGCGCGCAGAAGAAATGTTCAGAGACGGGAAAAAATTATTACATTTTCTTCCGACGAAATTGAAAGTGCAGATAAAATGGACTATATTAGGCGGCGAAAGCATTCTGAAAAAAATAAAACTCCTCCATTACGATGTGTTTTCGAATCGTCCGACACTTACGAAATTCGATTATTTTAAATTAATGATCAGAGCATTATTCTGATAATGACAAACGAAGCAAAAAATATTGCACGCAGAAGTAAGAGTAGTTTCTACTACGCATTCAGTCTTTTGCCTCATGAACAGCGCGAAGCCATGAATACAGTTTACGCTTTCTGTCGCAAGACTGATGATATTGTTGATGAAGGAAATGAACCGACTGAAATTAAATATCAAAACCTCAGGAAATGGAAACAGGAGCTTGAAAAAGCGCTTATGGGGAAGTCGGATTATTCATTACTTAATAAACTTACGGATTTTATCAGGCAGTTCAATATACCAATAGAACCCTTCTTCGAATTGATTGACGGGATGGAAATGGATCTTCAGAAAAACCGGTATTTATCTTTCGATGAATTAAAAATGTACTGCTACAGCGTTGCGTCAACAGTCGGACTCATGTGCATTGAAATTTTCGGGTATAAAAATGCGCGTACCAGAGATTTTGCCGTGAATCTCGGATTAGCAATGCAGCTTACAAACATATTGCGCGACATTCGGAAAGACGCTCAAATAGGACGAATCTATTTACCTCAGGAAGATTTCAAAAAATTCAAGTATTCCGAGAAGGAATTATTCAACAATATTTACAACGAAAATTTCAGATCGTTAATGGCTTATGAAGCGGAGAGAGCAAAAAGTTATTTTGTGGAGGCCACAAGATCTTTGGATATCACCGATAAACCCTCGATGTTTCCCGCACGGGCAATGCAGCATATATATTTTAATCTACTTCAAAGACTTGAAAAAGAAGAATTTGATGTACTGAATAAAACTATTTCTGTTCCAAAGGTAGAAAAATTTGCAATTGCATTCGGTGTGTGGGCAAAATATAGTTTAGTCTACTAATGAAGAAAATAATAATTATTGGCGGCGGATTGGCCGGTTTATCATCCGCGGTTTATTTATCCGAGGCCGGTTATAAAGTTACGATTATCGAATCATCTCCAAAAATCGGAGGGAGAGCATATTCATTTACTCATAATAATACGATGATTGATAATGGGCAACACGTTCTGTTGGGCTCATGTAAGTATGCTCTTGATTTTCTAAAAACAATTGGTTCTTTCTCAAAGATTATTATGCAAGATAAACTTGCCATGAAAATAAGAAAAAAAGGCGGTATAGAATATTCACTTAATGCTGTTGGAAATATTTACCCGTTAAATCTTTTCCTTGGATTAATGAAATATAATGCTTTGCCTTTTTCGGATAGATGTAAACTGTTACTCGTATTAATAAAATTGAAATTTACTGACCCGAAGCAGTTGGAAACTCTTTCGGTTAAAGAATGGTTAGGAAAAAATAATGATTCCGAAGAATCCTTAATATCATTCTGGAATCTAATAATAAATGCAACAATGAATACTAGTTCCGAGAAAGCAGCGGCATCTACTTTCGTTTCTCTCCTGAAGGAAATATTTTTTCAGGGGAATTATGCGGCGAGTATGTTGATTCCCGGAACTGATTTAACGGATTTATTCTGCAACAATGCCAGGGAATTTATTTTGAGAAACGGCGGAACTATTAATTTATCGGAAAGAGTAAATCATCTAAAATTTGAGAAATCAAGATTGACGGATGTTATTTCCTCGAAAGCCGATTATCACGATTTTGATTCTGCCGTTTCAGCGATTCCCTATTACTCACTTAGAAAAATTTTAACAAATAATCCTCCTCCAATCATGGATCAGGAGTTTAATTACTCTCCTATTGTAACCACTCATATATGGTTACAAAAAAATCCATTCAAAGAAAAGTATTATGGCTTGATTAATTCGAAAATGCACTGGCTATTTAATCACGATCAATATGTTACAACGGTTACTAGTTGCGCAGATGATTTAGTTGACCTTAGCTCTGATGAAATTTCGAAAATCGCAGTAAGGGAAATAAAAGAATTTTTCCCTGAGTTGTCGGAATCTTCTATAAGTCACATAAAAGTGATTAAAGAAAAACGGGCAACATTTATTCCCGATGCGAAAACGGAAATTCGAAGAAAAAAAATCCCGGTTGGTTTGGGTAATCTATATTTAGCAGGAGACTGGACAAATACAGGATTACCAGGAACCATAGAAGGAGCAATTAAAAGCGGGAAAATCGTTGCTGAGCAGATTATAAAAAGCAATTGATTTGTAAATCGTGGATTTTTCAATTTCAGATTAGTTATCAGGCTAGATGAAAATCGGATTTTATTAATAATTCTATCATAATAATTACCAGGAGGAGAAATGTCCACACTTAAAGAAAAACTATATTCAAAAATTGAAGCATGGAGACCGCGTACAACCAGGCTAGTAAAAGAGTACGGTGATGTTAAGCTGGGTGATGTTACCATCAGTCAGGCTATTGGTGGAATGAGGGGAGTAAAATGTCTGACCACCGATATTTCCTATCTCGATCCTTTTGAGGGAATCAGATTCAGAGGTTTCACCATTCCTGAGACTCTTGCGGCTTTACCAAAAGTACCCGGTTCTGAAATGCCTTACGTTGAAGGGTTCTACTATCTTTTGTTAACAGGGGATATTCCGACAAAGGAAGAAGTTGAAGAAGTTCATAAAGAATTCAACGCCAGAAAAGAAGTGCCTAAATATGTTTTTGATGTTTTAAGAGCAATGCCTAAAGATTCTCACCC
>CAZEXO010000212.1:0-7095 GCA_964516545.1 uncultured Melioribacteraceae bacterium | reverse complement strand
TTTCGAGGAGATTTCCCTGCATGTCAGAGAGAAACATTGAATCGGTGGAACATTCAATTAAAGTTTTGTACCGCGATTCGCTCTCGAGCAAACTTTTGGCAATTTGTTTTTCTTTGGTAACATCTCTTAAAATAACTAAAACCTGATAGGGCTTTTTTTTGTCTTCATCGAATTCAGGGTAAGAATTGATTGATATCCAGGTTTGTTTACCGGTTTTGGGATTGGTAATTCCCATGACAACCTCTTTGACCGGTTTGCCTGTCCGAAGAGAAATAATTGCCGGATGCTCTTCGCCCGGAAATGGTGTTCGATCTTCTTTGATAGCGTTCCATTCGGGAGAAAAAGAGGTGAGTTTTTTAAGTTCTTCTAAAGTATAACCTAAAATATTTTCTGCGGCAGGATTTGCTTTCAGGATTTTTCCCTCAGCATCCTGGTATACGACCCCAAGTTCCATTGACAAAAAAAGATTCGTATACATATTTTTTAGATGAAATAAAAAAATTATCCGGTTTATTAGTGTTTTTAATATAATGAATTTACTTAAAAAATAGTTTCAATCTATAATCTTATTTTCATTATCTGACACATTATATTGATCAGTAATTTTTTACCATTGCATAAATATTTCCCGATTCCAATAACTCCATTGATAAATATTCCGGAAATCATTCTTCAAAATTCATAGAAATAAAATTATCGTCAATCACCGATTTACTATCGGTTACATGATGGGGGATTTTATAGCTGAATTCGGCTTTTATTCGCGTAAGACGTAAGCGAAAATAAACCGGTCATTTCCCAAGATTATTTTTGATAATTCATTAATTGTATTTTTTTCGTTATTATGGCGGTAAACTGAAATACTCCCTTTTCCGAAATTTATTCTGAAATATTCTGTTTCACTTTAGTCAGTTTGTAATTTGTAATGATATCGACATAAATAGAAAACGGATTATTAGGATGAGGAAACTGATTAGTGTTTTGTTTTTTCTAATCTGCAGCACGTTCGTTTTCCCGTGCACGACAGTAATTCTTTCGGGAAAATGTACGACAGACGGCCGACCACTTCTTTACAAACACCGTGATACACATTCGCTGAATAATAAGGTCGTTTTTATAAATGGCGAGATTTATGATTTCATCGGAGTAGCAAATTCTTCAGATGTTAAAGGGGATACTATCTGGATGGGAACAAACAGCGCCGGTTTTTCAATCATGAACTCGGCATCTTATAATTTTCAAAACGATTATGATATCTTTCCTTTCGGCAATGAAGGCAGAATTATGAAGAGAGCTCTTGAAACCTGCGCGACTCATTTTGATTTTGAACGACTACTCGATACACTCGCAAAACCTTTGTACGTCGGCACTAATTTCGGTGTAATAGATTCCTACGGTGGAGCTGCGTTTTACGAAACTAATGATTGGGGTTATGTAAAATTTGATGTTAATGACTCAACGATTGCACCTGACGGATATTTGATTCGGACAAATTTTTCTTTCACGGGAATTAAAGACAAGGGGCAGGGTTATATCCGTTACCAGACGGCATTGGAATTAATTCAGGAAGCTCTGAAAAGTGGAAAAATTGACGCGGATTTTTTATTGACGCAATTGGACAGATGTTTATTGAACTCAATGACGGAAGAAAATTTTATGTCGGAGTTTTATCCTGAGTCCATCTACCCGAGATTAATTCCTGCAATTGACCTGATTATGAGAAATTCATCTGCCTCTACTTTTTTGTGTAAAGGAGTATTGGCGGGCGAAGATCCATCACTAAATCAAATATGGGTGATTCCCGGTTACCAGTTGTGCACTCCCGCGATTCCTCTTTGGGTTGAAGCGGGTGATAATTTTCCCGGTTTTCTAAAAGGAGATGAAACTTTAAATGCGCCCTTATGTTCAGCTTCTTTGGAACTCAAAAAAACGATATACCCGATTACGCAAGGATATGGAGCCGATTACATGGCTCTGGATAAAGTAATTAATAAAGAGCAAAAAGGTATTTATCAAAAAATTAGAGTAATCGAAGACGCAATATTTTTTGAGACCGAAAAAATTATTTACGATTTTTATCCTTCAGGATTTAATGCAGAAAGAGTAAAACTACTCTATCTGTGGTTGAGTGAATTTATTAAACATGAATATTATGAGCAATTCGGTATTGTTCTCTGATCAAAAAGTATTCACGGTAAAATCATTATTCCACAAAAATGTTATAAGTATGTTGTAGTAAAGTATTATCGCCCCATCGTCCATGTCCGGGTGTTACAATTGAAGCCTGTCCGTATTTATTAATAACATTCTGAACGGATTGCGCCCAGGTCTCGAAATTTGCATCGCCTAAATATCCTTTAGTTTTGTTATCAAGCGGTTTTATCATGCATCCGCCGAAGAGTACATTCTTGTTCTTAAAGTAAACCACAATATTATCCGGTGCATGCGCGTGTCCGGGAAAAAATATTTCAACAGTCTCATTTGGATACTCGAAAACAAGTCCCTCTTCAAGTTTGAAAATTTCTGTCGGGGCAGCGTTGATGTTGTCTTTCATAATGTTATAATAACTTTTATCCTCGTATGCATTAAGCATTTTCAGGGTGCTTTCGTGAGATTCACTTCCTTTTTCTTCGAGTAGTTTTTTTGTGAGATCGGATCCGTAAGTAGGAATACCGGCTTTGTTGAAATAATCATTTCCGCCCAGGCAGTCGCCGTGAAAATGTCCATTAATTACCTTGAGTGTAAATTCACCGAAATTACTCTTCATCCACTTGTGAAGAACTTCAGAGGCTTCATTTGTGAAGGGAGTGTCGACCAAAATAAACTCAGCGCTGTCAACTTTTACAAGAAGTGAATTACACCCGAAAGGGAAATTGTGAACGACGAAATAAACATCCGGGGCAATCTTTTCAATTTCCAAATCCCGGTCGATTTTAATCTTATTGTTGTCGGATTGTGCAAATATCATTGAGATAGTAACAGCGATTATGAAAAATAATTTATTCATTACTCCTCCTAATTTTTTATCAGTCTTTTTAATACACGTATATTTTTCAGATCTTCCAACTGATCTTTACCTTTTGGTGTTTCAAGAATCTTCGGCACATTAATTAATCTTTTGTCATTCATAATGTTAGAAAAACCTTCACGACCGATAAATCCTTTGCCAATATGTTCATGTCGGTCGACACGACTGCCGAGTTCTTTCTTGCTGTCATTCATGTGAATACACTGGAGACGAAACAATCCAATTGTTGAATCGAATTCGTTCATTACTTTTATATACTCTTCATAATCTTTGATGTTATAACCGGCGGCGAAAATATGAGCTGTATCAATGCAGACAGTCATTCTCTCTTTCTGATCGATCATTTCAATGATTTTCGCGATATGCTCAAATTTATGTCCGAGAGAAGTTCCTTGTCCCGCCGTAAGTTCAAGCATGCTGCTTACCTGATATTTGGGAGTTTTATGGTGGGCTTTATTGATTGACTCAGCAATTATTTTTAACCCTTCTTCCTTACCCTTACCAAGATGTGCCCCGGGATGAAAATTCAAATGATGAATTCCGAGAAACTCGCATCTTTTAAGTTCATCAATAAATGCCGAACGGGATTTTTTTAGTATTTCCTTATCCGGCGAACATAAGTTAATCAGATAAGAATCGTGTGCAACAACAATTTTTATTTTTGATTCAGCAAGTTTTAAACGGAATGCGGTTATTTCATTTTCGTCAAGTGGCTTTGCTTCCCACTGGTTATTATTTTTGGTGAAAATTTGTATGGCGGTGAACTTAAGTTTAACGGCTCTTTCGATTGCTTTTGATACACCGCCTGTAATCGAAGTATGAGCGCCGAGAAGATGAGTCATGTTTTATTCGTTTTCACTTTCATTTAGTGAAGAATTTGTTTGGTATAGTTATGTTCTATTTAGTGAACATCATTAAAAAACCAGCAGAATAAATTATTGTCCTTTAGTTTGCAGTTTCTTTTTTAATAAGTCATTTACCATTTGCGGATTTGCTTTGCCTTTCGTCTCTTTCATTATTTGCCCCACAAAAAATCCAAGCACGGATTCTTTACCGCCAAGATATTGCTCAACCTGTTTGGGATTGGCTTCAACAATTCTCACGACAATTTCTTCAATTGCCGAAACATCAGTTAGCTGAACAAGATTTTTCTCTTTAACAATTTTTTCAGGATCATGATTTGTTTTCAACATTTCAGGAAATACTTCTTTGGCAATTTTTCCGCTGATGGTGTTGTTGTTTATAAGTGTAATAAGTTTGCCGAGATTTTCCGGTGAAACCTTAAAATCACTTATCTCAATCTTTTCTTCCTTTATAACTTTTAGGATATCCGTCATCACCCAGTTGCTGGCGGATTTGTAATCATCAGTAATTGTGACAACTTTTTCATAATAATCGGCAAGCGGTCTTTCGCTTGTCAGAATAACAGCATCGTATTCCGGTAAATTGTATTGAGCAATAAATCTATCTCGTCTTACTTCAGGAAGTTCGGGCAATTGTTTTCGGATTTCACTTTTCCATTTTTCATCAATAATTACGGGCATCAAATCAGGTTCGGGAAAGTAGCGGTAATCATGCGCTTCTTCTTTGCTGCGCATGGGTGAAACTTCGTTTGTGTCGGCATTCCAGAGTAAAGTCTGCTGGGTGATCTTTCCTCCGTCTTCCACAAGTTCAATCTGTCGCTCAATCTCGTGGGTTATTGCTTTTTCAACATTCCGGAATGAGTTCATGTTTTTAACTTCGGTTTTTGTGCCGAGTTTTGTTTCACCTTTCAGCCGGATTGAAATATTTGCATCGCAGCGTAACGAACCTTCTTCCATGTTGCCGTCGCAGATGCCGAGATAAGTAATTATTTGTTTCAGTTTCGTCAGATATAAATATGCATCTTCGGGTGATGACATATCCGGTTCGCTGACAATCTCGAGAAGGGGAACGCCGCACCGGTTTACATCAACGCATGTATCCGCGCCAAGATCATGAATTGATTTTCCCGCGTCTTCTTCCATGTGGATTCTCGTGATGCCTAATCGTTTTGTGCTGCCGTCGCTTTTTGTAATGTCAAGAAATCCATGCTCGCAAATCGGTTCTTCATATTGCGAGGTTTGCCAGCCTTTCGGCAAATCGGGATAAAAATAATTTTTACGCGCGAAGATGGATCGCTCATTAATTCTGCAATTGGTTGCCATTCCCAATAACATGGCGAACTCAACAACATTTTTATTCAGCACGGGAAGTACGCCCGGATGACCAAGACAAATAGGGCACACATTTGAGTTTGGCGGGTTGCCGAATTTTGTCGAGCATCCGCAAAAAAGTTTTGACTCGGTTAGTAATTGCGAGTGTACTTCAAGACCGATAACCGCTTCGTATTTTTCTTTCATGGGCGTTAAATAATTAATGAGGTTTTTTGGAAGTGAAATATAATCAAAAATGTGGAATGATTGGAATCGGGCGAAAAGCTTAATGACACACAGAAAACACAGATTGAATGGATTTTCGCAGATTTAAGGGAAAAAGAAATTGCTGAATTTACGTTTAGGTAATAAATATTTATAGGTTATGATTATGCATCACAGACCTTCGTAAGTGAAATTGAGAAAGGTAAATCATCTGTTACAAAACAAGCAGAAATTATTGTAAGTACATTAAACATCACCGACTTATGTCCCCGTTGTTATTCTTTTTTTGATGTTGAGTCCCGAACTTTATTTATTGCGATGGGTTGTTTTTATTGTTTTCTGTTTCACCCGATACAGATATTCGGTCCTTCCGGTTCATAACAAAAACAGCTGTCATACCACTAAGCGTTAATAATAATACAACAATACTGTAAATGTTTTGTCCACAATAAACTAGGATTCCAGCGAAGAACATCGCAAACAATCCTATAACAAAACCATAAATTTGGCCGCGTGACAAGATTTTAATAATGCCTCTCGTTTCAATCTCTTCTATCGTATGCCTATGCTGTTGTTCTTTTTCTGCTAGAGCAATAATTCTTAATGCCGCACCGGGCATAACATTTTCATATTCCTTAAATTCTTCCGGTGTAGGTAATGGTCCGCTCCTGTGAAAAATTTCAGTTTGTCTCATTTGAACAGCTGATTTTGTTGTGACAGGTGAGTGATTAACTGGTATAAACTTCTGATTCCTTCTCACTTTCTTCTGATTCGATTTTCGTCCCATTCTCTTTCCCTGATAATATTTCAACTGAGGCGTTTCTAATATCTCTACCTATTTTTATGAAATCACCCCTGATATTTTCCGAATCAGATTTACGCTTTCTTGGAATAATAAGATTACCTCCACCGGTTAAATCAAATGATCCAACAAAGATATGGACAAGTTTTTTTCTTCTTAAAGTCATGTTATTTTAGCCTTTCAATCCTTGCCTTATTATCGAATAAAAACAAAAAAAATCAAGATATTGCTTAAACATAAAATAAAGCAAGAGTGTTTCACTACTTCCCCAGCATTAGGAATTCTGTTCGAAAAGTAACTATTTGAATTACCAAAATCAATTTGAAAATATAATAAAGCCGACTCTCGCATTGTGCCAAAAATAAAAAATAAGTTATTTCATTTAAGTAGGGATAATTTTATATTGTCTCAGTTTTTGAGGGGTACAACACAATTGTATAATTGACAAATAACGATGAATATCATGAAACAGAAAAATATTACTTCAAAAAAACAAACATGTTCTCTTAACGAAAAGGATCTTGTGGGTAATCCAATACACTGCAACCGTGAAATATTTGACCATGCATCAGGTTTGTGCATATTCCATTGTAAGGAAAAACCTTTAGAAGAATTTAGAGATGCCTTTTTGAAAGAATTGGAAAGGTCAAATAATGATGATAGTGTTGAAAAGTATAATTGCTGTTTCTTCATATTCCCGAATGAAATTGATCTTAGTAATCTAGAATTTAAAAAGAAAACCTCTTTTTATGAAGCCAAATTTGGGCACAATACAGACTTCAGTTCTGCTACTTTTAGAAAGGAAGCAGACTTCGTTCATACTAAATTTGGGGATGATCCCTCAGTGCCTATATTAGTGAGACAAA
>CAZEXO010000211.1:0-7133 GCA_964516545.1 uncultured Melioribacteraceae bacterium | reverse complement strand
ATCGCGGGACTTTCACTTGGAATGGCATGCGCGATACTTATTTTCCTTTGGGTTGAGAATCAAATGTCATATGACCAGAGTCAGACTAAAAAAGATAATATCTATCGCCTTGAAAATGAAACATGGGTTGTAATGCCTCCAACTATCACGGATGTTTTACCGGTGTTTCCCGAAATAAAAGAAAGCGTACGGTTTTATATGTTCTGGAGTCCCACTATCAAATACGATGAGAATATTTTTACGCTTCAGAATCTTGCCTTATGTGATAGTAATGTTTTTAAGGTTTTTGATTTTGATTTTATACTCGGTGACCCGAATAAGTCGTTGATTAACCCAAACTCCATTGTACTGACCGAGAGCATGGCAAATAAACTTTTCGGCGATGAATATCCTCTCGGGCAAAAGGTTATGCTCACAAATGATTTTGAATATACCGTTACTGCTGTTATCCGTGATGTTAAAAAATTACACGTGGATATTAATGCTCTTGTGTCGGTTACCGATATGACTCGTCATGAAGGGAACAATAACTTTCTGAGATCCAACGCGAGTAATTTTCTGACTTACCTGTTACTTTCACCCGGAGTGGATATAGACAAACTTGAAGAAAAAATTAATCAGCGTGCGCGTAATGAGTTCAACTATACTTCAAAAGATGATTTACTCCTTCGCCCATTTGATGATATTTATTTTAACACCGATTTACAGTATGAAGGGAATGTTAAACACGGCAACATAAAGATGATTATAGTTTTTTCGGTTATCGCTCTACTCATACTATCTATTGCGTGCATAAATTTCATAAACCTGACAATTTCCACCACGACAAAACGCGGGAAAGAAATAGCGGTAAGAAAAGTTATCGGCGCACGCCAGTCATCAATACAGATACAGTTTTTCGGCGAGACTTTAGTGACTGTATTAATCTCATTTATTCTTGCGCTGATAGTTGCATTTACCGCGCTTCCTGTTTTCAGTGAACTGACAAATGAACAAATCACACTTTCATCGCTTGACTCGGGTATAATCCCCATGCTGTTGGGAATTTTGATTTTTACTACTTTGGTTTCGGCTGCCTATCCAGCATTTTATTTAGCCGCGCTCAAACCTGTAACAATTCTAAAAGGTAAAAACGGAACGGGCAAAAAGGAAAATCTTTTCAGTAAAATATTGATATCGTTTCAGTTTGCCATTTCTATTTTCCTTATTATTTCCACAATCACAGTTGTTGAACAATTACATTTCATGCAAAACACCGATCTTGGATTTAAGAATGATCAGATATTAACTGTCACTTTACGGGGAAAAACTTTCGAAGGTGAACAGGAAAATATGTTGAATGCCAAATCATCTTTCAAAAATGCACTTTTGAGGGTGCCGAGTGTAAATAACGTAACCTACCTTCACCAGATTCCCGGAAACATTACAAATACCTGGAGCTGGAAATTGAAAGGAACCGATGAACTTGTTGCCTTACGTGTCTTTGAAGCCGATCCTTCTTTCGTGGAATTCTACGGACTGGAAATTATAAAAGGAAGAAATTTCTCTGCCGATTTATCCACCGATTTAAATCAGAAATTTATTATTAATGAAACGGCGTGTAAAGCGCTGAACTTATCTGATCCCGTTGGATATAATCTTGACAGAGGTTACGGCGAGATAATCGGAGTGATGAAAGATTTTCATTTCAATTCCCTTCACACAAAAATTGAGCCGGCAGTTGTGAGATGGTCACACTGGCAGCACATCGCCTGCATAAAAATCACCGGCGGCAATCTGAAAGAAGCTATAAGCAATGTTGAAAATGTCTATTCGGAATTTTGTCCCGGATATGGATTCGAGTATAGTTTTGCAGATGAAATATTCGCGGCAAAATATGAGAAGGAACAAAAACTTGAAATGCTGCTAAGTTATTTTGTTGGATTGGCGATATGTCTTTCCTGTCTCGGTTTGTTTGCCTTAACGGCTTTTATGGCTGAAAAGCGAACGAAAGAAATCGGTATTCGAAAGGTGCTTGGCGCGTCGGATTCATTAATCGTATTTCTTCTTTCGCGGAGTTTTGTTACCTGGATAATAATCGCGAATCTTATAGCCTGGCCGGCTGCTTACTTTGTGTTAGATGAATGGCTTCAAAATTTTGCCTATCATATTTCTCCAAATCCGTTTGTATTCATAGGAGGTACATTATCAGCGTTGATTGTCGCCTCTCTGACCATTTTATATCAGGCTTTAAAAGCTGCATCGAAAAATCCTGTAGTAACCTTAAAAGCCGAATAAGTTTATCTTTCTTACGTAATTCTGAGGCAGTCTGTCAAAAGGACTGCCCCGCTTTAACATTCAATAATTTATGGCAATTGTGCTGATTGCTTTCCTGTTATTATTCATTATATTCCTGCTGCAATTATTCATTTCCATTCCCGAAAACTCATTCAAACAATAACTTAATACGAAAGGAGTAAAAATGGAAACTGTCAGATTTAAAAAATCAGGCGGACCTATTACTGTAACAATTACATCAGGGTATGCGCAAACCGGGTCATACACAATAAAGCTAAAGGAAAAGAAAACCGGAAAAATTGTATCCAGAATGGATAAAGATATTACTGACCCTCCTGAGATTTTCACCCTTCCAACACCCGTTTCAAATAATGATGGCAGGAAATTACAAATTATTGTTACGCTCATGATTACTCCCCCAGCACAATACTGCATCAAAATGGAAATCAAACAAGATGATGTAGTACTGGGAATACCTCCCAAACCAAATAACTCTGCAGCAAATCCAACAATAATTGGAATTGATATTATTCTTAAAGGAGAGGTATAACATGTCCTGTTCAAAAATAAAATTCTACTCCATAATTTATTTTACTATTCTTTTTCTTTCTTCTTTTTTGTTTGCTCAGGGAATAAACGAATTTTCTCAGGAGATTAGTGATTTCAAGTCTCAATATGCCATTCCTGATGCACCCGCATTTAGTATTCTAAGTTCATCTCCCAACAATATTATGAAACCTGGTTCGGTGAGAGACCTCGCAATAGGTTTATCGGATTTTATCGGCGAAGATGAATCTATTACACTGCCGCAATCATTTTCAATGGAATTTTCACCCGGCTTTGTATTCTTCGGTAAAAACCTTTCACTAAAGGAATATCAGGCTAATAGTTGGATTTATCGTTTAAGACTTTCAATTGCAACCAGTAGAGACGATAATGCTAATACAGCATCAAGCTTCGGTTTAGGTTTGCGAATTACACTTGCTGATGAATCCGATTTTCGTAATAATCCTAAATATATAAAAGATGCAAACGATACTGCCAAAAAAATAAACGAAATTATTTCCAATGCACAAGATTCTCTGGAACTCGTAAGAGATTCTTTAATCGAACTTAAAGATGATATTCAACCCAAAGTAGATTCATTATTAAAATTAGGAATTCTGCCGAGCCGTGATATAATAATTCCGCAGATATATTCAGCAGATGAGATAAAAGAAATACCAGAAATAAAGAATCGTATCGATCAAATCATAAGTCCTTTTAACGCAAAATGGTCTCATGATGCATGGTCGGAAGATAATTGGAACGCCGATATCAGTGAAATTGCTTTCGCTATTAAAACCACTTCGAAGGATTCGCTCGCGCGTAATCTTACTTTAAGTAAATTATCATTCTGGTACTCATCCGCCTACAGTTTGAGCGATTGGGGACAATTTCTTTTCGGCGCTTACGGCAATTATGAAAAAGATTTAATGCTCGACAAATTCATCGGATCAGGAAGTATTGGAATGAGATTTTACGCCGGTACGAACAGAATGAAAATTTATCTTGAAACACAAGGCACAATTATTCAGGATAAGAATCCCGAATGGCTCATGAGCTCGGGACTTGAGCTGAAAATCTATGAAAACATTTGGGCTGATTTTACAGCCGGACTCAAAACCGGCAACGAGTCTAACAACGGTGTTTTAGTTACGGACTTTAAATTAAAATACGGGATATAAAAAGAGGAGATTACAAAATGAAAAGAAAGTTTGCCCTCGCGTTGAAAATATTTTTATTCTTCATCACAGTAAACATGTTTTTCGACTTTTCTTTATTACTGGCGGATACTTCTCATAAAGCAAAAATCACTCTCATTAAAACCCTGAACCACAGAGATACTTCAAGAGCGGGTCTGGAAGATGAAATTCTATTAAGAGTGATAAACGCGCCTGAATTAAGCGATGATACTTTAAAATCCCCGAAGGTAATTCTGTTTTTCGAAGGAATGCCACTTAAAGGAATTTATCCGAGAAAAAACACCATTGACAGCAAAGGTAACGGTAAACTGGTTTTCTTTATTCCGTTGAATGACCAGGCAACAAAATTATGGTCGGAATTGCTTAAAGTTTCCGGACCCGGTAATTTTTTCGAAAGAAAAGTCTGTGTGAATATAGGACTTGAAAATCCTGACAACAACCAGTTATCGCTGGTTACGGATGAACAATTTTTCACCATAATTCTTGTTCGCGTAAAATGGTTTTGGTTATCAATTTTCATTCTGGTAATCCTGCTTGTTTTATTCCTGACACTCGCGGTCAAGAGTGATATAATCCGCGACACTGAATGTAATCCGCCGGGAATAGCCCGACGCCCGTTCAGCCTCGCACGAACTCAGATGGCTGTATGGACATTCGCCATTATTTCAGCATGGTTGATAATTTATGTAATTCAATACCGGTTGAATTCCATCACGGATTCAATGGCGGTGTTGATGGGAATTAGTTCAGCAACCGGTTTAGGCTCAGTTGCCGTTTCAGCGGGAAAAGAAAAAAGAATGGTTGCTACCCAGGGACTTCTCAAAGATCTTCTTTCGGATGAATCGGGAATAAGTATTCACAGATTTCAGATCTTTGCCTGGACGATTATTATGCTTGTTGTTTTTTGCCGACAGGTAATTTACTTTTTTGAAATGCCTGAATTCAATACTTCATTACTCGTGCTGATGGGAATAAGTTCAGGTACATATATCGGCTATAAATACACGGAGAAACCTTCTAAACAAGGAGTAATAGTTCCGGTAGATCCTGCAAAAACAGATAGCAGCACCATAACTACAAAATAAAAATTATAGAAATATTTTTAGATGGGATTACTTTTGTATATTAATTCATTCAAGATAACACGGAGTTGTTATGAAATACTTTTCGGGACTGTTTTATTTTTTAGTTATGATTCTTCTTTCTTCGCTTCAGGCGCAAAATGAGAATGGGAAGAGAGAAGATATCAGACAATTACTAATGATATCAGGTTCAGCAGAATTAGCCATTCAGATAATTGATCAGATGTCGGCATCCTTTAAACAAATGACACCGAATATTCCGGTTGAATTCTGGGATGAGTTCATGTCGGAACTGGATAAAGAAGAACTGATCGAATTAATCATTCCAATTTACGAAGAGCATTTTTCCGAAAGCGATATTAAAGAATTAATACAATTTTATAATTCGCCTATAGGTAAAAAACTGGTTTCCGAGTTACCAGCTATAAGCCGACAAGCAATGCAAGCCGGCGAAGCATGGGGTGAAAAAATTGCCGCAAAGGCTTTAAATAAAATTAAAGAAAAGGGATATGAGTAAATTTCGAATGACTTACGAGAGTCACCTAAAATATTCCTAACATAAATCTGAACTGATCTGTTTTCGTTTGTTTGGATATTTTATGCTGGCAATACGAATAAACTAATAGTAAACTGCACCTATAGATTGATATTTGTAATTTACAGATTGGAGGCTGTTGAGTAATAATTCAGAAATAGAATGCCGCCCGGGATGCGCTGCCTGTTGTATTGTAATTTCAATATCTTCAGCACTTCCCGGTATGCCGAATGGAAAACCTGCTGGCGTAAGATGTGTTAATCTGACTGAAGATAATCTGTGTACAATTCACGAAAAAAATAATTATCCCGAAGTTTGCCGAAACATAAAACCTTCTCTTGAAATGTGCGGAGAGAATAACGAGCATGCTTTTTCTTACCTACAAAAACTTGAACAACTTACGAAACCATAGTTAAGTTTTATCTACTTTTTTTACCCGACATCATTCTTCAAATCTGTTTTGCATGAACCAAAAAGAGTATATTGGTGTATGCAAAATGGAAATATTTTTCACCTATTCAAAGTTGAGGACATATGAAAAGAATTTTATATCTGCTAGTGATTTTACCGGTACTGATTCTAACTGCTCAAAATAGTACATCATGGAACGGTAAAAAATGCGCCGTGATTCTGACTTATGATGACGCTTTGAATGTTCATCTCGACAATGTTATTCCCGTACTCGATGCAAACGGGTTCAAAGGAACTTTTTATGTACCCGGTTATTCCTCGGTAATAAACGAACGAATGAATGAATGGAGAGCAATAACATCTCGGGGACATGAACTCGGTAACCATACCTTGTTCCACCCTTGCGACGGAAGCCAGCCGAACAGAGAATGGGTAAGTGGTGATTTTGATCTCAGTACTTATACTTTTAACAGAATAGCCGAAGAGATTAAAACCGCGAGTGTATTATTAAAAGCAATCGACGGAAAATCCGAGAGAACATTTGCCTACACTTGCGGTGATACTGAAGCCGGAGATTCTTCCTTCACGGAATTGATAAAAGATAATTTTATCGGCGCGCGCGGCGTTGAATGGAAAGTGCCCAAGTACGAAGAAGTAGATATTAATAATTTCCCTGCTTGTATGATTATGGGGCAAACCGGAGAGGAATTAATCAAGATGGTAAAAGAAGCCATGCAAAAAAATCTGTTGTTAGTATTTCTTTTTCACGGGGTTGGAGGAGAACATTCAATAGATGTTTCACTTGAAGCGCACAATCAACTTGTAGAATTTCTGAAACAAAACGAAAGAGATATCTGGGTAGCGCCGCTGGTTGATGTTGCAAAATTTGTGAATCAAAATAAAAACTAAATTCAGAAGAGAAATATTTTTGGAATTCTGTTCAGCCTGGTAAAGATTATTTTCCATTTATGAAGAGGAAGATATTATGAAAAAGATTATTCTTGCGCTGATATTTATTTCCGCCGTCTCCCTTTATGCCGCAGAACAAACTTTCATCAGAGAATATACCTACAACGCCGGTGA
>CAZEXO010000210.1:0-7147 GCA_964516545.1 uncultured Melioribacteraceae bacterium | reverse complement strand
AATTATTATATCGTTCTTAGTTCAGTTGGATATGAGAGAAAGGAATTTTCCATGGTTGTAAAAAAGAACCAGATTACGAGTGAAATTGTCTACCTTAAAAGCATTCCTGTTCAATTGCCCGAAGTAATAGTTGATTTTGATGAGGAATGGCAGAAGAATTTTGAAATTTTCAAAAGTGAGTTATTAGGCAAAACATCCCGCGCGGATGACTGTGAAATAACCAATGTAAATTATCTTAAACTCTACAATGATGAAAATGGTAAACTTATCGCGAAATCAGATAGTCTTATCACGGTTATCAATAATTCGCTCGGATATAAAATTGATCTGCTGATAGAAAAATTCAGTTGGGATGCAGCAAGCAGCATTGGAAATTATGTAATTTATCCTATTTATCAGGCAATGGAATCAGCTTCGAGCAATGATTCCCTGAGATGGAATGATAATCGTAAAAAAGCTTATCTTGGATCGTTCAGACATTTTTTATATGCTGTCGCTCATGATTCTGTTGCATACTCCAATTACGCTGTTTATAAAGGGAATGTTGCTGATTTCATCCACAGACAAAAGGAACCTGCCCCGAGAAGAGATTGGGAAATTCAATTCGGTTCAGAGTATGTAAAATTTTGCCTGGGATTACCTCATCTGATCGAAAATGGTTATCTCGAAAATATGAGTCAGCTCGAGTTAAAATTAAACAGAAATTGCGTAATCATTCCAACAGAATGTTTACTTATTAGTTATAATGGAATTTTGTTAAATCCGGATAAAGTGCAATTAAGCGGTTATTGGGCTAATCAAAGAATTGCTGACGCCCTGCCCTATGATTATGTTTATGTAAAATAAAACCGCGTAACCGTTGAGAGAAAATAGAATTCTTTCATAGACATCATAATGAAGTGATAAATATTTCTGTCTTTGAAAAAAATATACTTTTACATTTTTCCAGAATCGGGCTATTATTCACTTGACATAGAAGACAATTAAATTTATTTTTGAACCACGATTCAATTATACGCTACATGCGAACAAAAGAAGGAAACAAAGAGAAAGATATACTGGAAGCCGCCGTAAAAGTATTCGCAGAATACGGTTATCACAAGGCGAAGATTTCAAAAGTAGCAGAAGTAGCGAATGTAGCAACAGGCAGTGTATATGTATATTTCAGAAATAAAGAAGATATACTTTTAAAGATCTTTGACAATTTGTGGGATCAGCTTTTCAGGGAATTCGGGAACATTGCCGATCATATCATGATGTCGCCTGTTCAAAAACTGGAGACAATGATTGATATGGTCTTTAATTTGTTCCAGGCTAATCCA
The DNA here is from genome assembly GCA_964516545.1 of uncultured Melioribacteraceae bacterium. GTDB lineage: Bacteria > Bacteroidota > Ignavibacteria > Ignavibacteriales > Melioribacteraceae > JAHISV01. Next base: position 5,825 of record CAZEXO010000210.1, on the reverse strand, counting down.
TCATTGGCCATGGTGTTTGTGAACGAACAGAATTACTTAATGATGGCAAATCAGAATGAGTTCACAGATAAATACCTTAGATTCCTTGATGCAGGCGTTAGAGTGTTAAAAGAAGGAATCCGGGAAAAAGTATTTTCACCGGATATTGATCCGAATATTTTCAAGTACTTTATTTTCGGAGCTATCAGAAGTCTACTCTTACGTTGGGCGAATGATCCCAGGAATTTTCCGATTGACAAGATCAGAAGAAATGTTAAATCGCTTCTGAAAAACGGAATTTTAGCTTAAAATTTTTTGTGCGTTTTTTGAATAATGATTCATTTTACAATAATAGATTTTCACAGTATTTCCTTTATGTGAAGTGATAAGTGGCTCCGCGAGGGGCCTCCTCCAAGAATACGGCAGGCGAGTTTCCCTCTTCTTGCCTGCCGTCCTTATAAAAATCACAAGATTAAAACTTGATTTTGCCTCTTCAGGCATATAATTTCTGTTACAGAATAAATGGATTTTTCGGCAATTTAATAATTACCGGGATGAACAGATGACAGCGCAAAAAAATAAAAAGCTTATAACAATCTCAATATTGTTTTTCTTTCTGGCACTGGTAAAATACGCGAAAATTATTGACGCAGTATTAGCCGATAAAGGAACTACTTCCGACATACTGAAAATGTTTACAGAAATCGGCTTGTGGATATTCGGCGCGGCGATAGTGAATAATTTTGTGCAGCGATTATTACGAGCCGGTAAAAAAGATAAAGAAGGCGAACAGGTAACCCGCGGTTTTATTTTTGATGTTGTGGCTATCATTATTTATCTGCTGGCTATTGCAGCAATTATCGGTTTTGTTTTCAACGAAACAATAACGGGTTTTTGGATACTGATTCTTGTTGTAACATTAGTACTGGGATTGTTACTTCGGACAGAATTATTCCGCCTCTTCCCCGCCCTCTCATTCGACTTCAGAAAACCTATGCAGGTTGGCGACTGGATTCGGGTAAATCAAAATGTTTACACACCCGAGATTACAGGCAAAATTATTGACATGACAAGAAAATCAATCTTTATTCTCTGCGAGTCGAACACCGTTACAATCATTCCCACAAAACTTATTGACGACCTGATTATAACTAATTACAGCGGACCTGAATCGAAGACAAAATTTCATTCAACTTTTACCATTGATTTTTCAGTTCCTGTTGAAAGAGCAAAACGCGTTCTCACTGCCGGAGCTGTTCAGGCAATCGAATCGAAAGGTTTTCTCAAACAAAAACAAACCGAAGTGCTCATAAATAAAACAGGACCGTTAGGAATAGAATATTCTGTGTCATATTGGATTAATCCCTGGAAATCAATTTCACCCGCTCAGGCAAACGATATTATTACTTCAAGCATACTTAAACATCTCGCGAAATCGGGAGTAAGTCTCGCTTATCCCAAAGAAGATGTTTATTATAAAGAAATGCCGACGCGGCAAATCGATTCCACATCAATTACCGACAGAAAAATGATCCTTTCGAAAATCGAACTCTTCGAGTCATTTGATGAGAATGAGCTTGAGTATCTTAGCAACAATATTGTTCAGGAAGTTTTTGTTAAGGGTGAGGAAATAATTTCGCAGGGAACCAAAGAAAGCTCAATGTTCATACTTGTCGAAGGTTTATGCGATGTTTTGGCAACGTCTGAAAAAGGCGAAAAAATTAATGTCGGACAGATATCACCCGGACAATACTTCGGAGAAATGTCATTATTAACCGGTGAACCCCGTTCGGCAACAGTTGTGGCAAATACCGAATGTTTAATCTATGTTATTGCAAAAGAATTGTTGGAGAAAATATTTCGTAATCGTCCTGAAGCTGTCAAACGAATAAGTGAAACTGTTGCTGAGAGAAGAATGAAAACTACACAAACCATTCAACTGAGCGGAATGAGTAAAGAATCTCTCGGCGAACAGATTTTACACGGCATAAAAAGTTTTTTCGGGATTAAATAAAACATACAAGTGATGATGAACTAATACGATGAAAGAGAAACAACCGCTGTTAATGGAAGATATTTGTAAACGAATTCAGAATGTGAAATTACCTGACTTCGATTTAATTGTAGGCATCGCTACCGGAGGAATTGTTCCTGCTTCTATTATTGCCTATAAAACTCTCAAACCTTTACAATTCATTAAAATTAATTATCGTGACGAAGAAAATATTCCCGTCAGCAGTGAACCAAATCTGCAATCTGAAATAATTCCTTTAATCAAAAATAAGAGAATATTACTTGTTGATGATGTAAGCGTTTCGGGAAAAACTTTTGAAAAGGCTAAATCACTTTTGCCTAATAACGAAATCATAACTTTTGTAATGAAAGGTACCGGTGATTTTGTCATGTTTCCCGAAGTTAAAAATTGTGTCAGGTGGCCTTGGAAAAATTATTAATTTCATCAGGCGGATAGATGAATTTACGATTTACCTTGATAATTATTTCAATAATTCTCAGCGGATTAAACATGTTTTCGCAAACGCTTGATTCACCCGATAAAGTTTTGCCGGATAATATCAATGGCTGGAAACCGATTCAAAACGACAGGATTTATCTTAGCGAAAATTTATACGACTACATTGACGGAGGAGCTGAATTATTTCTGTCCTACGGATTTCAAAAAGTATACAACCGGATTTACGGAAGAGAAAATCAGCCTGATATTTTTGTCGATATTTTTTTCATGAATACTTCACATGATGCTTTTGGAGTATTTTCTCACAGCAGAGAAACAATTGAACAAGACTGGGGGCAAGGTTCGCAATACACTGAAGGCGCGATCCTTTTCTGGAAAAATAATATTTATGTTTCAATTCTCACCAATCCTGAAACTTCCCAAGCGAAAGAAACAATTTTTGAGATTGCTGATATTATTGAATCTGCAATCCCTCACATTGGTGAATTGCCACAGGTTGTGGGTCTTCTTCCGGAAGAGAATCTGATAAAAGAAAGTGTCAGATATTTCAGGCATCATGTCTGGCTGAATTCATTTTATTTTATTTCCCATTCGAATCTTCTGCACATAAATCAGGATACGGAATGTGTTTTGGCAAAATACAAATTGGGCGAAGACCGTCCGTTATTGGCAATATTAAAATATAAAGACCGGGAAACAGCGAAATATGCCTATGATAATTTTATTGAGAAATATCTGCCGGAGGGAAAAAACGGCGGTGCTGTTATAATTGAGGATGGTCATTATACTATGTGTGTAATTTCTAATGAGGTAATCAAAATCATCTTTGATGCGAAAGAAGAAAAGAACTGTAATTACCTCATGGAAATTGTCAAATCAACAAACAAATAACATGGTGAAAAAATGAAAAAGAATTTTACACGCAGGGAATTTTTGAAAACCGGTTCGTTCGCGACTCTGGGCGGAGTCTTTATGTTGAATTCAGCTTCATCTTTGTTCGCTCAGGAAAACAAAAAATCCAGAGTGGTTTTAGTGAGAAACAATGATGTACTGGATCATCTCAATAAACCCAAAATGGATATAGTTCAGAAAATGCTTGATGATGCAGTCACAACTTTGTTTGACATTGACGATCCTGTTAAAGCATGGCAATCAATTATAAAACCTCATGATATCGTTGGAATAAAAACGAATGTTTGGAATCATATTCCAACAACCAAAGAAGTTGAAACTTCGCTGAAAAAAAGGGTGATGGATGCTGGTGTGAAAGAACAAAATATAGGAATTAATGACCGTGGAATACTCAATGATCCGATTTTCAAGAAAGCTACAGCGCTCATTAATGCCCGTCCGATGCGTACGCATCACTGGTCGGGTGTGGGAACATTGATAAAAAATTATATTATGTTTGTTGAAAAACCCTATGAGTATCACGATGACTCATGCGCCGATCTCGCGGCAATCTGGAATCTTCCACATGTAAAAGGAAAAACCAGGCTCAATGTTTTAGTAATGTTCACTCCCCTTTTCTATGGAACGGGACCACATCACTTCAGTCCCAAATATGTCTGGAAATATAATGGAATTCTTGTCGGTACAGATCCTGTCGCGGTTGATTCGGTCGGTGTAAATATTATCACGGCCAAACGCCGGGAATTTTTTGGCGAAGAAAGACCAATCAGTCCGCCCCCAAAACATATCTATGTAGCAGATACAAAATATAAACTCGGTAATTCCGATCTGAACAAAATAGAACTGATAAAACTTGGAACGAAAGAAGGAATACTTATTTAGAAATGATTTAACAGATGAAACCTTTCTAAGAAATTACGTGAGTGAATTTTAAATTTCATTCAGCCAATTTATTACTTGTTTGCCGTGTACTTGATTATTGTTGCTTTCTCAATAGTTATCAATCCACCGCAATTGGCTTCCTCAAAAATTCTTTCAACAACGGGGAGAAAATTCTCAATCTTTTTTTCTTCATCGACAATTTCAATTATCAAAGGCAGGTCTTCGGAAAGACGAAGAATTTTTGAGGTATGAATCATTCTGCTTGTTCCGCCATAACCCATAATGCCTTTAAAGACTGTTGCACCGGCAAGACCAAACCCACGGGCTTCAAAAACAATTTTTTCATAAACAGGAGAATGATGAGAGAGATCGGATTCCCCGAGAAAAATTCTAAGCAATTTTGCTTCTCCGGATATTTGCATTTGCCTTCTCCTTTATCTGTTAGATAAAATGTAAGCCGCGTAGGTGCCCGCCAGACACAAAAATACATTTAACAAAATATTAAACGAAGCGAATAGAAACTCCGAATTTTTCAGAAGATTTATTGTCTCAAGAGAAAAGGTAGAAAAAGTTGTAAAACCTCCGCAGAAACCGATTGTTAAAAACAGACGGATATCCTGGTTAATTAATTCTTTGTCGTAAAGATTAAACATGATAAAGCCAAGAAGAAAACTGCCGAGAAGATTAACAGCAAGCGTTCCGAAGGGGAAATAGGTAGGTAAAAACTTATGGACAAAATCAGACAACCAATAACGAAGCATTCCGCCAATTCCGGCACCGAGAAATACAATGATGTAGTTTTGCATAAAATCTCCCACTAAATTCAATATTTGGCAGGAGTTATCAGTCCGGTTTTTCGGACGGTTTTCCCGTTAAGGCAAGGCGAACTCCATCGCCATTCGAAATTTACATCATTAGAAAAAATTTACCAATTCCGATCTCACGATCAGATCGTCGAATCAATAAAATTATTTTTGAGTTCTGTCATTCTTCTTGAAATAAATTTCCATCTGAATCAACTTATCAAAATCATATTTGCATATTTCGGAAATCAGGATTAATTGCTGATAAATTTGGTCGGCATCAAGCATACCTTGCATAAAGTTTTTTTCTGCAATTTCCCCGTGTAAAGTCACACTTTCTTTTCTCCTGTCATGCACATCTTCAAGATGTTTTCTTATCATCATAAGCATGATTAGTTCAAGAATTAATTCTTCGAATCCTTCCCTGCTGAAATATCGAATCCCATTGTATTCGTTAACACTAAGATAATCCTGTATTCCGTTTTCAGTGATTAGTCTATTAAAAATCTTCTTCACAAGGTTTCCCAAATCCAGTTCTTTTTCTCTTTCAAGATTTTGTTCGCAGAAAGCAAACGTATCACAATGTTCGAGAAGAGTATAAAGTAGAACTTCCTTGCGCTGAACATATAATTCTCCTTTTCCCGAGGCATATAACAAATCGCGTAAAGGAAGACCGAGATATAATTTTTTAAAGATTGTGTTGAATAAATTTCCGAACACCGATTTAAGGTTTATCAGAACTGAAATAGCTATAAGATAACGATGGTATTCTTTCC
>CAZEXO010000209.1:0-7151 GCA_964516545.1 uncultured Melioribacteraceae bacterium | reverse complement strand
CTCATTCGCAAAAGATATAACAGAAAGAAAAAAAGTTGAAACTCTTTTACGAAACAACGAAGCGCAACTACTTAAAGCAGCTCAGATAGCAAAACTTGGCTACTGGGAATTAGATATGATAAACAATGTTTTCACTTTTAATGATCAATTCTACGCGATATACAGAACCACTGTTGAAAAAGTCGGAGGTTATCAAATCCCAAGCGATAAATATGTTGAGTTGTTCGTTCACCCTGATGATGTTGAAAGATATTTTACAAATGATCATACAACTTACGAAACCAATGAACCGTTTTTTACTCACAGGGTTGAACACCGCATGCTTTATGGTGACGGAGAAACAGGTTACATTGCAGTAAGATACTATATTGTTACGGATGAAGACGGTCGTAAAATAAAATCAATCGGAGTTAATCAGGATATCACGGCACAGAAAATAATTGAGAATGAGTTATTGGCAGCTAAATTAAAAGCTGAGGAGAATGACAAATTCAAAACATCATTCCTCAATAATATGTCGCATGAAATACGTACGCCGTTAAACGTAATTGTAGGTTATGCAGGACTTATTAATGAAGGAGGCTATTCAGTTGACGAATTAAAATCGCTTACCGATCCGATCTTCAGAAGCACACAACAACTCCAGAAAATTATTGACGACATACTTGATATTTCTCGAATCGAAACCGGGCAGATGACTTTACAGATAGGTAAAACAGACCTCAATGATCTTGTTGAACAGGTTATTGACGAACAAAGATTACGGGCAGAAAGCAAAAAACTTAGTCTTGTATTTTCCAAAAAACTCCGCAGGGATACATCAAAAACAAATACAGATTCAGGCAAAGTGAAACAAGTAATTAATAATCTTGTAACAAATGCCATAAAATATACCAAGAAAGGAAAAATTGAAGTAACCATTGAGACTCGAAAAAGCGACTACCTTTTTGCCATCAGTGACACAGGCGATGGAATAGAAAAAAAATATCATTCAGTAATTTTCGAAAGATTCCAACGATTAGATTCCATCATGGCTAAAAATTATCATTCAACTACCGAAGGCGGAACAGGTCTCGGACTCGCTATCTCAAAAGGAATAGTTGATTTTCTCGGCGGCAAAATATGGCTTGAGTCAGAAGTCGGCAAAGGCACCACTTTCTATTTTACTATTCCGCGCGGCTAATATTTCCTCATATATTTTCTATTATCATAACGACATTTTGGTTATCTTCTTAACGAATACATTAAAAGGTTTTTATAAATAGAAATATTTTTTTATTTTCATTTTGGTTTACAAACACATCTGAAATAAGCGAACTACATTTTATGAGAACAAAAAGAAAACTCCGTCCAGGCGAACCCGGCACAAAAAAATATGTTGAAAAATACGGTGACGATCTGTTTTGTATCAGATATCGTTACGACAATGAAAATAAAGTGCGTTATACAACAGTGGAATTAATCATTGAAAAAGGTCCCCTTAAAAAAAATGAAAGAAAAAAACCCGCTGATGATCAGATTGTCTTTCTGAAAATTGAAACAGAAGAAGATGCTTTGCAGGAACAGGTAAGATTATTCGGAGGAAAATTGAATAAAAAATATAAACTCTGGGAACTTGACTATAAAACTGTGAAAGAACTCAACCTGGTATCACGAATTCACACAATCTGAGAAATTATTATTTCTATTGTTACACATGAACAAACGGAATATCCATGTACGGAATTACAGACCTGAATTATTTATTGAGAAACATGAAACCGGTACTTTCTGACCGGGAATATGTTTTTATAACAACATCAAAAATATCCGAGATTTCATATTTAAATCCCATATGCTTTTTTAAGGAGGATGAAGGATTAACAATTATCATTGACCGTGATATTGCAGATAAGAACAATCTCAATTACGAATCGGTTTTTTCCAAAATTACTCTTAATGTTCATTCGAGCCTTGCGGCAGTGGGATTTCTGGCAGCTATTCTCAGAGAATTAGCAGATGCCGGGATCAGTGTAAATACTGTCTCCGCGTTTTACCATGACCATTTATTCGTACCCAGTAAGAAAGCGAATGAAGTTTTGATAATTTTAAAGGGAGTAGCCAACAAAAGTTGATATATGATTAGGCAATCACCCATCTCTTGAAAATTCATGATTAAGTCCCCAACTTAACATGATTTCCTACACATGGTTTTGGAATTTCTTTTTATACTCAGTTGGTGTCATTCCGGTTGTTTTTTTGAAAGCAATGTTATAGGCCGATTTTGTATTAAATCCAACTTCATACAGAATTTCAAGAACTGTTTTTTTATTCTTCGCATCCAGAAGATATTTTTTAGATTCTTCAACCCGTAATCGATTAATGTAATCCTGAAAATTCTGCTGATAGTTTTCGTTGATAATTTGGGATAAAATTCTTGGTGAAATATCAATACTTTCCGCCAGTTGGTTTAGAGTGATTTCCGGATTCAGAAAAGGTTTATTTTGTTTGACATAGCTTTCTAAGGTTTTAATCCATTTCTGCGATTCATCTTTTGTCAATTTTGATGATTTGTATTTTACATTCTCCTCAACACCCGAAAAAATATCGGACTGATACCATGCTCTGAAATATATGAGATTGAAATAGATGAGGTAAACCAGAATTGTCACAAAATTTATAAGAGTGTTATATTCACGAAATATTCTCCAGTAAAGGATGAAAGGAATTGTGAGAAAATATGCCGATGTGAATCCAATTACAATAAATTTTATCCAGGAATAATTAGTCTTCGAAATTGATGAGTATCGCTCTTTAATCTTTTCTTTAAGAGTGTGTAAAGTAATTAATGACAGGACAACATAAAATAATACCTGAAACCTTACGAATAAGTCTAGCGTCCCTTGATAAGAAACAAGGAAGTATTCATGACTTCTTAAGAGAGAAATCTTATTCTCTTCACTGAGAGAAAAATAAGTTAACCCAAGAAAAAGAACAATTACCAGGAAAGGTAAAAAATGAAAGATGTGCGCAAGTCTTAACTTAAAATCTCTGTATGAGGCTGATTTCACATATAAATAAAAAGTTGGTCCCCACAAAAATTGAAACGGGTATCCCACATAAATGAGGCTCGGATATGTGTATGTAAAAAATTCAGAATTGTGGTAACAGAAGGTACTCCATATTCCCGCAGCCTGAGAGATAAGCTGAATGCCTAAAAGATAATTAGATAATTTTTCCTTACTCCTGATAAAAAGAAAAATTGAGAAAAGCATCAATTGAAACATGATAATGATATATACTATTTCCAATATTCCAATTTTCATTAATATTTATCCTGACTATGAATACAAAGAATAAAATTCATCCCGGGTGAAAATTACAAAAATAATTGTCTGTTTAATAATGGTTAAAATGAAGTAATAATTCCTCAGAGGTTCCTGTTTTCTGAGGATTTCAGACTAATTATACTTTTTACTTAAATAATGAATTATGATCGAATTACCCGACTATTTTTTACATAAAATAATTCCATTAAAAATTTCTTTTAAAAATGGTTGTTAATCATGATTAGCAACGACTTTTCTCAACAACTCTGATATTTTCGCCTACCTTTTTACAAAAAATAGCAAAATAATTCACTGAACAACATTCATTTACAGAGGATGAATTATGAAAATAAAAATATTTTTCAGTAATTCAGTAGCTTATCAGAAGCTACTAAGTTTAGTCCTGATAATACTTTTATCAGTATTTTTTACGCCTGCAAAAATATCCGGGCAGATATTCACAAAATTATCCAATCCAAGTTCTACGATTGGTTCCTCCGGTTCAGCTTGGACAGACCTTAATGACGATGGTAAACTGGATGCTTATATGTCCTACTTCACCAACTCACTCAGCCCATATATTCAGAATGAAGTTGGAGATTTCCAATTATCAACTTCCCAGGGTATTATACCCTCAGGGAGTAATTATTCGGCAATAGCCTGGGGTGACTATAATAACGATGGACTGGAAGATATATTTATCACCTCTATGAGTAATACTCCCGTGCTTCTCAAAAATTTAGGATATGGTAATTTTATTAAAATCCTGAGTAATAAAGTAACAGCTGATGCAGCTACAACGTTATCCTGCAACTGGGTTGACTATGATAATGATGGTTACCTTGATTTATTCGTGACTGCTTCCGGCACAGGTTTCACCCCAGGTAGTGGGAATCGTAATTTTCTTTACAAAAATAACGGTGACGAAACATTTACAAAAATTACCGATAACGCTATTTCAACACAAAATACATTTTCGAGTAATGCCGGTTTTGCAGACATGGATAATGACGGCGACCAGGATTTATTCTTAACCGAATGGGGTAAAGACAATTGGTTATTCGAAAATAATGGTGACGGCAGTTTTTCAAAAATCAGTGGAACCGAGATAAATGTAAATTCGAGTATATCCATAAGTTGTAGCTGGGGAGACTATGATAATGATGGTTATCTTGATTTATTTGTCGGAAACGGTTCCACTAGTAATACCGTAAAACAAAAGAGTCATCTTTTCCATAATAATGGTGATAAAACATTTACAAAAGTCACAACCGGCGACATTGCAGAATTCGAAGGATGCGTTTGGACTTCAGCCTGGGGCGATGTTGACAACGATGGTGATATCGATTTATACCTCGGAACAATTTATGATAACGAAGAGCCACTTTTCATAAATAATGGAGATGGTACTTTTACATTCCGTCATGAATTCGCTGTTAACACCACCTTCGACGGAACTGGTATTACAGGCGCAAGTTTTGGAGACTATGATAATGATGGCGCCCTTGATTTACTCACAGCAAATTCTCAGGGAGAAGGTCCATTCATTTATCATAATAATGGTAATACAAATAATTGGCTGAATATAAAATGTATCGGAACTATTTCAAACAGGAGCGCTATTGGCGCCAGGGTAAAAGTTAAAGCAACTATTAATGGAAATTCAGTCTGGCAAATAAGAGAAATCCATGGAGTAAATGGATTCAGAGGCTTGGATGATCTTCGTGTTCATTTCGGTTTGGGTGATGCCACAGTTGTAGATTCGTTAATTATCATTTGGCCATCAGGGCAAACTACTAGCCAGACAAATGTTCCTGTTAAACAATTTTTAACAATAACCGAAGATGTGCCTACTGATTACTTAAAAGCCGGTTTCAGAGTAGACAAACTTTCTGGCTACAGTCCTGTTGTTGTTAAATTCAATGATATCAGCATTTCCAATCAAAGCCAGCCTATTACATCATGGTCGTGGGATTTTAACAATGACGGAACAGAAGATTCAGACGAACAAAATCCGACATTTGCGTTTGAGGCTTCCGAAGATGAAATCGATTTTTCTATTACACTCACTGTCTCAAACGGGACAAATAACAATAGCTTCACACGTGAAAATTACATCCATGTTATTCCCGGCTCATTTGAAAATCTTGCTCTGAATAAATTAGCAACGGCAAGTTCAATAAAAAAACCATACGTGGTGTATAACACCGACAAAGCGGTAGATGGTAAAAACACAACCCGTTGGGCAAGTGAAACACCGGACAGTCAATGGTTAAAAATTCAACTGGATGATGTAATCGCCGTCGGTAAAATAATTCTATACTGGAAAACAAAATATCCTACTAAATACGAAATATTTTATTCTGCTGATGATCAATCCTGGAATTCATTACAAGTAATTGAAAATAGCGATGGAGATTATGATGAAATAATATTTTCAGCTGTTCAAGCGAAGTATATCCGTATTAATATGTATCAGTGTAGTAATTCAACAGGCTATGAGTTATATGAATTCCAAGTGTTCAAACCTGGGGTAACCGATATAGAACATGAAAATAATTTATCGGAAAATTTTTCCCTGAGTCAGAATTATCCTAATCCGTTTAATCCATCAACTACAATAAAGTATGAACTGCCTTGCGAATGCAAAGTTAATCTTGAAATATTTGATATCCTTGGAAGACGGGTTGCGCAATTAGTTAATGAGGTACAATCCGGAGGGAGTAAACAATCTCACTGGAATGCAAATAAACTATCAGGCGGTGTATATTTTGTAAGACTGATAGCCAGTTCTATTGATGGAAATAATACTCATCATTCCGTGCGGAAGATGATTTTTCTAAAATAACGACAAGTATCGGAAAACTACGGACTCAAATATATTTATGGTGAGCAAACAGCTAGTTTGCTCACATTTTTTATCCGCACCTTTTTCTTTATTGAATCCTTCCACTTAATTGGCATGTCCATAATTCTATAAAATTGGCTGTTTTGAACAAGCCAAAATTATACTATTTTTGTCTCATTCGAACAAACAGGTTTTCTGATGATAATAATAAAACTCGACAGAAAGATGGATACTCCCCTGTTTCAGCAGGTGATAGAACAATTAAAAGAAAAAATTGATAATCAGGTTATCACTCCCGGTTATCAACTTCCTTCAACCCGGTTGCTGGCTGATCAACTTGGCGTAAATCGGACAACTATATACAGGGCTTATCAGGAACTCTGGGCGCTTGGATATATTGAAAGCCGCTCCGGTTCGTATTCATACGTCAGGCAAAAACGTGAAAATATTTCCGAGAAAATATCGGACCGGAATTTCAAAAATGACTGGAGCAAAAAAATTAATCCTAACGCCGAAAATATTTATCAAATGTTCGATAAAATTAATTACCCGTTCGCCGAAGAAAAGAAAGATTCGCCTAAAATAGATTTTGGCAGGCTTCACCCTGACACGCGTATTTTTCCCATAAACGAATTCAGAAAATCGTTAAACAAAGTTATAGCTGAGAAGGGGGATAAAATTTTAGATTATGGAAGAAGCATCGGTTATCCTCCTTTGAGAGAAGTAATTGCACACAGGCTTCAACTTCATGGCGTTACCGTAAAGAGTGATGAAATACTGATTACAAGCGGTGCGCAAAACGCCATTGATCTGCTCGTAAAAGCTCTTGCTAAACCAGGATGCCGGGCATTTGTTGAATCTCCAACTTATGGAATGATAATGCCGACTCTCACCTATTACAATTGTAATATCATCGGTATTCCAATGAAAGATGACGGTGTAGACCTCGAACATCTGGAAAAGGAATTTAAAAAAGGACTGCCGCTGTTTTTTTA
>CAZEXO010000208.1:0-7160 GCA_964516545.1 uncultured Melioribacteraceae bacterium | reverse complement strand
CCTGCGCACACTCATCTTCCTGTTGATATGATAATGTCTTCGGCATCACTCAACGAAGATATGATAAGCTTCAATATCAGGAACTGGAATGTTTCTGTTTCTTCCAGTCAGACATATTTTGTTAAGCCGGAAAATTTATCACCCCAGGAAATCAATAAGTATCTGAAAAATATCGGCGATAAGTATCTTCCTGAAAGGCGAAGAGAAACAGACCGATTTTTTGTTCAGCCTTTGTTGGATATTCACCTGAACACGGAGTTTGCAAGTATAAATTACAGTACAAGCATCGACACTCTAATTATTTTTGGCTCCATCGGGTTGTTGATTCTGTTAATTGCATCAATAAATTTCATAAATCTGTCTACAGCGCAATCGCTTAAACGGGCAAAAGAAGTCGGAGTGAGGAAAGTACTCGGAGCGAAAAAATTACAGGTAATCAGCCAGTTAATGGGCGAAGTGATAACTTATACAACTATTGCAATATTGATTGCTATGATCATTACCGGTTTTATTTTACCGCAGGTCAATTCATTCCTGGATAATAAATCCGAGCTAAGTTTATTCAACAATTTTTCAACTCTTTTATTTTTACTGGCAATATTCATTTTCGTCTGTGTACTTGCCGGTGTTTACCCTTCATTCGTGATGTCAAAATTCAGTCCGGTGGAAGCGTTCAGAAGCAAAGTTTTCAGGAGACAGAATAAAACATTTTCACTTCGGAATAGTCTGGTTGTGTTACAGTTTGTTATTTCTCAGACATTGATTATTTGTACAATTGTGATTTATCAACAAATGAACTATTTATCAAACAAGAATTTGGGATTCGACAAGGAACAGGTTTTGAATCTGGACATTTCCGTACCTGATGAACAGCGAGCCGAATTACTGAGAACTAAATTATTACAGAATCCGCAAATAGCTAACGTAACATTTTCATCAGGAGCGCCGATAAGCCAGAAAAAAATAGGAGCTCATTTCGTACCTGATATTAATAATCCTGAAAATGTAGTTGAAGCTGTTCTTAAACCTTCGGATGAATATTATCTCGATGTGTTTGATGTAAAGCTGCTTGCCGGGGATAATTATGGCCAATACATACAGGGCGATACATTATACAAATTTGTTATTAACGAATCTCTGTCAAAAAAACTTGGCGCAAAAACACCGGGTGAAGCTCTGGGGAAATCTTTAGGATTCTCAGTGTTTAACGGACACGTGGTTGGCGTAGTTGAAGATTTTCATACAGCATCATTACATGAAAACATTTCACCTGTTATACTTTTAAATTTTTTAGGAAGATATCACTTTCAGGTTTCTATTAAATTGATGAAAAATGCTTCCATCGGTACAATCAACTTTATTAAAGAATCATGGAAACAGGTCTATCCTGAATTTTCTTACAACGCAACATTCCTTGACGAGTTCATACAGGAATTATATGAACGCGAACAACAGTTTTCAACCATGATAAATATTTTTGCCGGTCTTGCAATTTTTATCGGTTGCCTTGGTTTGTTGGGACTTGTTTCCTTCATGGCAGTACAGAGAACCAAAGAAATCGGTTTAAGAAAAGTTATGGGGGCGACACCTGGAGGGATACTTATTCTCTTATCCAAAGAATTAACCAAGTGGGTTATTGCCGCCAATATTATTGCCTGGCCGATTGCTTATTACGCTATGAATAAATGGCTTCAGGATTATGCTTACAGAACAGAAATTAAAATATGGATATTTATTCTCGGGGGAATAGTTTCAATAGCAATAGCCTGGCTGACCGTAGCCGCACAATCATACAAAGCATCAGTACAAAACCCGGTAGATGCAATAAGGGTTGAATGAAATTGGAATTCGGATAATCAATTTTACATCATCAAAAACTGTTCGAGCTGCCGATAAATTTTTCCGCGGGTGAGTTTGCACTCACGGAGTTAAAAGCTCCGGTAATTATGAGATCAATCGAAGAATGCGATGACTCTCATGTATTTGTCGGCTTCTCTCCGTTGTACAACACACGTTAATTTCGTAACTTTTCATCGGTGTTTTCCCGCTCTGATTTTTTTCATTTTGCATAAATAAGAGATTTTTTTCCATGACATTAAGCTGGGTACATATTTTCGGAATAATTGCTCTTTTCCAATCGCTCGTTTTGTCGGTTTTTTTCTTCACGAATAAAAAGGGAATTCCTGTAAGCAACAAAATTTTCGGGGCGTTGTTACTTTGTTTTTCAGTGATTATCGGTGTCACTTTCAGCAATGCAATGGATGTATACAAAGCATTCGTCAATTATAAATTTTTAATTTTTGTTCTTAGTCAGTCAGCATTCCTGATGGGTCCGCTTCTTTATCTCTATATAAAATCACTACTCGTAAATAATTTTTCCTTTACAAAAAAAGAATTAATCCATTTCATTCCTTTTATTGCCGCGCTGCTGATATTCCCAATCGCTGTTAAAAATATAAATTATGGAATGGGGTGGGGAATTAATGTAAACATTTTATTCAACGTTGCTTTGTTGTTAGTCGAATTTGTTTACATTTTTCTCTCATATAAACTTCTTAGGGAAAATGATATAAGTATAAGATCTGTTTTTGTTATTAATGGTAAAAAGCAAATCTCGGGCGCAAGATTTTTTGTCCTGGGTTTTATTTTTATTTGGAATATAAAATTACAATCGTTTCTTCTTCTCAACATCGGGGAGAGGTTTAAATTTTGCCCCTATACCGAAAGTCTGTATTTTCTCGTAATGTTTCTTTTTCTTAATTCGCTTGTTTTTATAACTCTCAAAAATCCGGATTTTTTTGCCTTTCTGAAAAAGTACAAATCATCGGATCTTAATGAGGCAGATAAATGCGCCTATCAATCTAAGTTGGTGGATATCCTTGAAAACGAAAAACTTTATCTCGACCCATCATTAACGTTATCATCATTGTCCGAAAAACTCGGGATTAATTCCCGCTATCTTTCACAGATCATCAACGAATCATTTTGCAAAAACTTTAGCGATTTTATTAATGAATACCGCGTAAAGGAAAGTAAAAATTTACTCATAGCTAATTCCAATGGTAAAAAAACCATGCTGGAGATTGCCTATTGTTCGGGGTTTAATTCCAAATCGTCTTTCTACGAAGCATTTAAAAAATACACCGGACAAACACCCCGTGAATATAAAACGCTTCACTCCGGCTATTCGGAAGTCTCTCTCGGGTAACTGTTAGAAAATTAATCGTAAAAGAATGTAAAAAAAGTATCCGAATTCATCATTCCGGTCGATTTCAGAACATAATTTCTATTTTTTTGCGGAGGTTATTGGAAACTTGCAGGGGGAACAAGTTTTCCAATTATGAAAATTTAAGGTTCATACTGCGGGAAATTTCAATAAATTATCCGGTAGTTTATGAACCTTAGTTTTCAAATTCAGGTTTAGTGACATCTTAGTGGAATTTTCCCGGGAAGTGAATTCGTCAACTACAACAAACAATAAATTCTTTGAACAATTTTTAGGAGGAAAAATGAAAAACATGTTATTCAATTTCAGTAATTTTCTTTTGATTACAGTATTAGCCCTTTCGGTAACCGTGTTGGCTCAAAACGATAACAAACCACGCGCGAGTTTAAAAGCATCATCTTCACAAACAATTGGAGTTGATACAGAAATTACAATTACATACAGCAGACCAGGAGTTAAAGGGAGAAAAATTTGGGGTGATTTGGTTCCTTGGGGATTAGAACCCGGCAACAAATACTCAGATAACAAACCGTTCCCGTGGAGAGGCGGAGCTAATGAAAACACAACAATTCAATTCAGTAAGGATGTTGTTGTTGGCGGTTCAAAATTACCGGCCGGAAAATACGGTATGCATTTTATTCCTGGTGAAAAAGAATGGACGGTGATTTTTAGTAAAAACGCAGGACTTTGGGGAAGTTATCAATATAACGAAGCTGAAGATGCACTGCGGATAAAAGTTAATTCTAAAGAAGCTCCTTTAATGGAATGGCTTACTTATGGCTTTGAAGATTTAACTGGCACATCTGCTACCGCGTTTTTACACTGGGAAAAGGTGAAAATTACCTTTAAAATAGCAACAGCTGAATAGCTTTAACATGCAATCCGTTTAGGGGAGATTAATCTCTCTTAAACGGATTAAAATAATCACGAACCAGACAGAAGCCGATTATGATTCCACTCAGAAAACTTTCTATATCGATTATACTATTCATTTTATTGTTGAACTTTCCGATAACTCACGCGCAACCATCACCTGTTAAAAACGGAGCTGAGCTCCAGATGCAATTAAATAAGCTGAACGTGCTTGGCAGCGTTTTGTATATCGCGGCTCATCCCGACGATGAGAACACTTCTCTCATTGCTTATTTCGCGAAAGAACTTCAAATGCGTACAGCTTATTTAAGTCTGACGCGCGGTGACGGCGGACAAAACTTAATCGGAAATGAAACAGGAAATCTGCTCGGTGTACTCAGAACTCAGGAAACAATGGCGGCGCGGCGAATTGATGGCGGCGAACAATTTTTTACGCGCGCAGTTGATTTCGGATATTCGAAAACCGCCGAGGAAACCCTGCGTAACTGGGACCGGGAATTAATATTAAGCGATATTGTAAAAGTCATACGTCAGTTTCGTCCCGACATAATTATAACACGATTCAGCATTACTGACGGCGGACACGGTCATCATCTTGCATCAACTATTCTCGCGCTCGAAGCTTTCCACGCGGCGGCTGATGTAAATCGTTTTCCCGAACAATTAAAAGAATTAAAACCCTGGCAGGCGAAAAGAATTTTCTGGAATACATGGCGACCAACTGAAAAATCTCTTTCACTGGACGTGGGTGGGTTCAATCCATATCTCGGTTTATCATACAGTGAAATTGCCGCTCAAAGCCGTTCAATGCATAAATGCCAGGGCTTTGGTGTGAGTCCTAATCGCGGGGCGCGAATAGAACGTTTCGAATTACTTGCCGGTGAACCTGCTGAAAATAATCTCTTTGATGGAATAGACTATTCATGGAACAGAATTTCCGACGGCGGAAAAATTCAGGAACTGATAAACAGGGTTAAGAAAAATTTTGAATTATCATCACCGGAGATATTTGTACGGGATCTTGTGGAAATTTACGGGGAACTTGAAAAATTAGGAGAGAATTACTGGATTAAAATTAAGAAAGATGAAATAAAAGAACTCATCAGACAGTGCAGCGGTTTGTGGATGGAATCGATTGTGAATCAGGAAGGTTCATCGCGCGGAAAAGAAATAGAAATAAACTCGATGATACTTAATCGATCTCAAACAGAAATAAAGCTTGAAAAAATTTCAACGCGATTTACGCGAAAAGATACTCTGGTAAATAAAACTCTTGCTTTCAACGAACCGGTAAACAATATTCAAAAAAGTTTTATCCCGGCTGATGCAAATTATTCGCAGCCTTACTGGCTTGAGGAAAGCGGTAACGGGAAAATGTTTACGGTAAACAAAAACGAACTAATCGGAAAAGCGGAAAATGGTTCCGCAATTAAAACAGATTTCACCCTGAATATTTTCGGAAAAAGTTTTGTTTATGAAACGCCCGTTCTTTATCGGCGGAATGATGCACGCGAAGGCGAAGTATATCAGCCTTTTATTATCAGACCGGAAATCAGTCTGAAAATATTACGCCCGACGTATGTTTTTACGAAAGATAAACATCACTCGGTTGAAGTTGAAATTCAGGCGAAAGAAAAAAATCTGCATGGGAAAGTTTTTGTTGAACTGCCGGAAGGATGGAAATCAGCGCCTGACTTTTATGATTTTTCTCTCACGGATGTTGGCGACAAAAAAAACATTTCATTCGAAATTATTCCCCTGGAGAATGCCGTGAATGGCGAAATGTTTACTTTTGCCGAAATAAACGGGAAAATATTCAAAGAGGAAATCATAGAAATTAATTATCCGCATATTCCGGTTCAGACAGTTTTGAAACCCGCGAAAACAAATCTTGTAAGACTGGATATAAATTATTCTCCAGAACGAATCGGATACATCATGGGCTCGGGAGATGAAATTCCCGAATTGCTTCGTCAGCTTGATTACGAAGTTGACTTACTTTCGGACGATGATCTCGATGTTAAAGATCTGTCGGTTTATCAGACAATTATTTGCGGAGTAAGAGCATTTAATGTTCGCGAACGTCTTGCCGCCCAGCAGAAAAAGTTAAATGATTTTATTTATAATGGCGGAACCTGGATTGTACAGCATAATACCCGATTCGGAATTGAAATGCCTCAGGTAGGACCTTATGATTTTACCATAAACGGTGGAACCCGGATTGCAGAGGAAGATTCGCCTGTTAAAATTATTAATGAATCACATCCGTTGATGAATTTTCCCAATAAGATTTCAGCTGATGATTTTGAAGGCTGGGTACAGGAACGTGGATTATATTTTGCAGATAAATGGAACGAAAACCTTAAACCGGTTTTATCAGGGCATGACAACGGTGAAACTCCCAAAGAAGGCGGATTACTCTACGGAAAATATGGTAAGGGAATTTTTATTTTTTCCGGTTACTCGTGGTTTCGTCAATTACCCGAGGGTGTTCCGGGAGCTTATAGAATATTTATTAACTTAATTTCCGCGCGCGGTGAATGATGGATAAAAAAAACGCATCGGAAAATGAAAACCCCCCGATTCTTAAACGATGGTCAATTCTGTATTGGATTGTTATTCTCAATCTGGTTTTCTGGCTATCGGTTTTTTACATCTTCAGGAGAATTTTTGAATGAGTAATATCGACTGGATTGTAATGGGTGGTTTTCTTCTTTTCACTGTCGGTTACGGAACGTGGAAAAGCCGCGGAAGTAAAAACATCAAACAATATTTATTGGCCAATCATAGTTCACGGTGGTATACCGTGGCTCTTTCAATAATTGCCACGCAGGCAAGCGCGATAACATTTTTATCAACTCCGGGTCAGGCGTATGTTGACGGGATGAGGTTCGTGCAGTTTTATATCGGACTTCCTCTTGCCATGATTATTCTTTCCATTACGGCTGTTCCTCTTTATCATAGACTGAATGTTTACACAGCGTATGAATATCTGGAAAACAGATTTGACCTGAAAAGCCGCGCGCTCGGAAGTATTTTATTTTTGATTCAGCGCGGACTT
>CAZEXO010000207.1:0-7187 GCA_964516545.1 uncultured Melioribacteraceae bacterium | reverse complement strand
CCGATAGGAATCGAACCTATGCACGTGGCTCCGGAAACCACTGCTCTATCCACTGAGCTACGGGGGCATTTTTCAAAAAACGGTGGAAAGTCTCAAATATCTCATGGAATAAAATATTAATAAACTTTCGAATAAATTCTGCACTGTATATCAGCTTAATGAGAAAAACAATCTGCTGATACCGATATTTGATGAAAACAAATCTCAGAAAATGACTCATATAATGCAAGCAGTTTTGACAAATCATACCAAGTTTTACTTAATTGAGAGTCATTCCTTAAAACACTTTGGCGGGAAAGTTACTAAATTTGTCGTGATAAAAATATGACAAAGAAAAGAAACTATATAATTCCGATTTTTATTCCTGAACTGGCTTGCCCTTTTCAATGCGTTTTTTGTAATCAGAAGAAAATTTCGGGAAGCATTTCAGCCCCTTCTGTTGATGAGATGAATACCACTATCGACAAACATCTATCGACCATCGATTACAAAAACAATCATGTTGAGATCGCATTTTTCGGGGGGAATTTCACAGGAATAAATATTCCTGAACAGGAACATTACCTGCGAGCAGTGCAACAATATATAAAAGGCGGAATTGTAAACTCGATCAGATTATCTACGCGTCCTGATTATATAAATCCCGATAATCTTGAGATGTTAAAGAGATATTCCGTTAAAACCATTGAACTTGGCGCTCAATCCTTTCATGATGATGTTTTACAAAAAAGCGGACGCGGTCATAAAGTTGCAGATATAATTTCCTCGTCAGGACTAATTAAGGAAATGGGATTTCAACTTGGACTACAGATGATGATCGGATTACCTGGCGATACAAAAGATAAATCTATCCGCACGGCTCATAATATTATCAAACTCGGCGCTGATTCCACCAGAATTTATCCAACACTTATTATCCGCGGAACTACGCTCGAAAGACTCATGAATGAGGGAAAATACACTCCCCTGACTCTTGATGAAGCTGTTTCATGGACAAAAGAATTACTAATTCTTTTTAAGAAGAATAATGTAACTGTATTACGAATCGGTTTACATCCTTCTGAAGGATTATTATCGGGACATGAATTAATTGCCGGACCTTTCCATCAATCTTTTCGTGAATTGGTTATGACTGAAATATGGCATGACAAATTGAAACCTCTCATTAATAAACCTGGCGGGCAAACCATATCGATTCATGTCAATAAAGATGAGATTAATTCCGCGATTGGTTATTCAGGGAAAAACAGAAAAATGCTCGAGACAAATTTCTCGCGGGTAAATTTTATTTGCGGGAATGAGATTCAAAAAGGTGAATTCATTGTTAATTATTGTTAACAAAAATATTCCCCATGAAGCTAAACAAAATCTTTCAGCTTACGGCAAACTGATTGAGTTTTACACGGAAGGTATTGTTGATGAATATCTTTCCGGTCATCCTGATTTATTTTTTACAGTTGTAAATAACCAGCTAATTTATTCCCCTTCAGTACCAATTCATATAATTCAGAAACTCGACACAGATAAGAAAAAAAACTGCGGATTCTCTCATTTGATGAATAAGTATCCCGATTGCGCCTCTTATAATGCAGTTGTCACAAAATCGTTACTGATACACAAAACAGAAATTACTGATCAGGCAATAAAAAATGCATGTAAAGAAAAATCAATAATCAATGTTAATCAGGGAATGACCCGATGTAGCTTAGTCGCGCTTAATGATTCCGCGTTCATAACATCTGATGACGGTATTTTCAGAACTCTGAAATCAGAGAACTACAAAGTATTACGCGTTAATTCTCAGGGAATTATTCTCCCTGGAATGCCGTATGGATTATTCGGAGGAACATGCGGTTTACATGATGAAAAACTATTCATCCTCGGTTCACTCAGGTATTATCATGATGGAGAAATTGTGAGAGATTTTTGTAATCAAAATTCCGTTTCGATTATTGAATTGTATGAAGGACCTCTTTTTGATGGAGGAAGTATTTTATTTTTCTGATTTATTCATGATCAAAAATATACCCCTTGCCCCTCACACTTTTTATGAATTTCGGTTTCTCGTGGTCTTCTTCAATATATTTTCGCAGGCGTGCGATGAATATATCCACTGTTCGGGTTTCGATATCAGGATTAATGTGCCAGACATCTTTCAGTAATTCACTTCTTTCAACTGTCCGCCCTTTATTACTGATAAGGTATTTAATGAGCATCGCCTCCTGATTTGTAAGTTGAATTTTTTCCGTGCCTTTACTCAGCAACAGAGAATTAAAGTCAATAGAAATTTCAGCGAACTTGTAGGTTGGCATTTCTTCAATTGATTTATTATACCATTCTTTCCTCTTCAGCATTCCCTTAATTCGTAATAATAATTCCTGAAGGTGAAACGGTTTGGTCATATAATCGTCAACACCCAATTCCAGTCCTTTAATTTTGTCAACTACCTCCTTCCTGGCAGTCAGCATAAGTATTGGCAACTGGTATGATGTTTTTCTGATATGCGAAGCTATTTCAAATCCGTCGTAATATGGAAGCATAATATCAAGAATAACAAGGTCATATTTATTCTCATCATAGGCAATAATAGCCTGCCTGCCGTCCCGCGCCCAGTCTACCGAATAACCTTCATCAAGTAAATTATATTCCAGTCCGACAGCTAAAGACTCCTCATCTTCAACCAACAGAATTTTATACTTTTTTGTTTTTTCATTCATCATTATCTGACTTCCGTTTGTTTTCCTGTTTACGCGTTAATTTTAGAAGATTATTAATGAACCATTTTTTGGATTCAAGGTAAATTGGTATTTCAATCCTGAATTTCGTTCCATGCATCAATCCGTCACTGAAGACCGTGATTTTACCTCCGTGACTTCTGATAATTTCTTTCACCCAATATAAACCAAGACCAGTGCCTTTTACATTAGGAATACTTTTATTGTAAATTCTCACAAACTTTCCAAAGATTTTTCTAAGATTCTTTTTTTCTATACCGATACCATTATCAATTACTTCAGTAACAAAATAACTTCCCGCTCTCTGGAAATTAATACTAATCCTGAGTTCATTCATGGAATATTTTTTTGCATTATCCAACAAATTACTCAGGGCAATTTTCATGGCGTTTTTATCCATCACACATTGAACATCCAAACTTCCTGTTATAACAATTGAGTCCTCACTTATTTTATTGAGTCTTGCTGCATCCGAAATTATCCTGTGCATGACTTTTTCAGCGTCATAGACATGGAATTCATGACTAACTTTTTTCTGCTCTAGTTTTGGGATTTCAAGGATCGCATTAATAAGTTCATCTAACCTTTGAGTATCGCTCAGCATCCTTTCGATAAATTCCTTTCTTTTCGCTTCAGGAATATCGCGTGAATGCATTGTTTCAAGATAAAGTTGTATGGATGACAGAGGTGATTTTAATTCATGAGTAACATTCGCGATGAAATTATCGTAAAGATTCGTTAGCCGTAAATGTATATTCAGGCGTCTGAATGTCAGCGACATCACAACCCAGATAGCAACAAGCAGGATGATACCACCGACAAAAGCTAACGTATTCGGTCCGTCAACTTTTATCTGTGTTGAGAATTCATCCCAGACCTGCTCAAGAATAATGTAGTTTGAGACATACCAATAAATCCATATACCAAGCAGGAGCATCCATGCAACTTGCGCGAGTATCATCACCGTCACATGATAAAATACCGTGTATCTTCTCCTCATAAATTCCTTCTTGTCATTACTGCCATAATTTTTCAGGACAATATCAATAAATTTTTCGAAAAGAAAAACATTTCCTTCTCTTTTACATTTCTTTTACAGTACTGATAATTCAATATACTTAGTTTACGTACGAACTCTCTTTGTCACAATATTTTTTCCGATAATAACGAGGTAGTATATGAACATTCTTCTGGTTTATCCCGATACACCTTCAACATTTTGGAGTTTTAAGGATGCACTTAATTTTGTTTCTAAAAAGTCCGCAGAACCTCCTCTCGGATTAATTACTGTGGCTGCTTTATTACCAAAGGAATGGTCGAAAAAATTAGTTGATCTGAATTTTGAAAAATTATCCGACAAGGACATTCTGTGGGCGGATTATGTTTTTTTAGGCGGCATGAATATTCAGATTAATTCCTTCAGGGAAGTAATCAGACGATGCAATAAACTGGGAACAAAAGTAGTAGCCGGCGGACCTCTGGCAACAACTCAATATCAGGATTTTCTGGGAATCGATCATTATGTTTTGAATGAAGCAGAAATCACCTTACCTCTTTTTTTGAAAGATTTGGAAAATGGAAATCCAAAACCCATTTACCGAACTGATGATTTTCCTGACATCACTTTAACGCCTCCGCCAATGTGGGAATTACTTGATAAAAAAAAGTACGCGGCGCTCAGTTTACAGTATTCGCGTGGATGTCCTTATGATTGTGAATTTTGCAGCATAACCATGCTGAACGGACGGAAACCGCGCACAAAAACGACTGAACAATTCATCAATGAGGTGAACTCTCTTTACGAGCTCGGATGGCGCGGAAGTGTTTCAGTTGTGGATGATAATTTTATCGGTAACAGAAAAGAATTGAAGAAAAATATTTTACCCGCTCTCATCGAATGGAATAAATCACATGACTATCCGTTTCATTTCATAACCGAGGTCTCGATAAATCTTTCAGACGATGATGAATTAATCAAACTCATGGTTGAAGCTGCCGTGACGAGTATTTTTGTAGGCATTGAAACTCCTTATGAAGAAAGCCTTGCAGAATGCGGTAAAAATCATAATCTCTCAAGAAATTTAACTTCATCTATTACAAAACTTATAAATAACGGAATGATAGTATCCGGCGGATTTATTGTTGGTTTTGATCACGACCCCGCTGATATTTTTGATAGACAAATTAATTTTATTCGTGAAAGCGGAATTGTCTCAGCTATGGTTGGAATATTGAACGCACCTACAGGCACAAAACTTTTCAAACGCATGAAGACAGAAAATCGGTTACTCGACACTTTTTCGGGCAACAACATGGATGGATCGATAAACTTTATTCCAAAAATGAAATATGATCACCTTATCGCGGGCTATGATAAAATTATTCAGTCAATTTATTCTCCCAAAGAATACTATTCACGAATCAGAAAATTTTTGAAGGAGTACAAACTTCCGGAGTGGCAGAATGTGCACATCACGTTTAATGAAATGAAAGCATTCATTAAAATCATCTGGAAGATTGGTATTCGTGACAAAGGGAAAAAAGATTTCTGGCAATTATTAATTCATTCTCTTTTGAGATATCCGAAAAAATTTTCTCTTGCCATGACATTCGTTGTCTACGGATATCATTTTAGAAGGATTGCGGCATCCATATAACTCATTGAAATAATCTCTGAATCCTCAATCCTTTGCGGCATTAAATTTACCGCGAACAAGAACAACAAATTTTTTATATTTTATCAGATCACTGAAGCGGTTTAATAATTATTGCCTGCCCTCCGCCCGGCGCCAGTTTCATTTTTAGGTTTGTCTTGTTCGAGACCTTTTGTTTAATTATGTCAATTACTTCGGGATTGTTTTTAAAATGCGCGTCTTTTGTGTCTGAATAGATGTCGGCTTCATATTTTATTTTTGGATTCAGAAAACTCAGCTCCAGATTTATTTCTCTCCCCTCTTCATTCGTTATTGCGCCGATGTACCATGATTCACCATTTTTGCGGGCAATAGTAACGTATTCTCCGATTTCTCCGTTCAGCACTTTTGTGTCACTCCAATTCGCAGGTACTTCGCGAAGAAATTGAAACGCGGGATGTTCATAATTTTCAATTAGGTCGGCAGCCATTTGTAAGGGACTATAGAGAATAATCATTAATGCAAGTTGATTGGCAATCGTAGATTTTACATCAAAACCATCCTTACTGTCAATTGTTATATCAAAAATTCCCGGAGTATAATCCAGCGGCCCTGCCAGCATTCTTGTGAATGGTAGAATAGTTGTGTGTGAGGGCATGTTTCCATCGCTCCAGGCATTATATTCCATTCCACGAACACCTTCGCGGGTCATAAAATTCGGATAAGTTCTACGGATGCCTGTTGGTTTAATGGGTTCATGCGCATCAATTGTTATCTGATACCTGGCTGCCGTTTCAATTACCTTTTGATAATGACGAACCATATACTGACCATGATGTCGTTCACCGGGAGTACGAATTGGTCCCGCGTAACCGGTTTTGACGGATTTGATTCCAAGTTCATGATAAAACTTAAAAGCGGCATCAAGGCGTTTTTCATAATTTTCCATATCACCGGCGGTTTCATGATGCCCGATAATTTCCACCCCTTTTTCATTTGCGTATCGGACGACTTCATGTATATCAAAATCTCTATAAGGAGTTACGAAGTCAAAAAAACCTACAGTATCGGCGCCCCAATATTCCCATCCGGTATTCCATCCTTCAATCAATACTCCGTCTATGTTATTCGCAGACGCAAAATCAATATATCGTTTCGCGTTTTCTGTTGTTGCGCCATGAGGAAGTTCATCAGAGCCTGACCATGATCCCTCGCGTTTTTCCAACTTCCAGGAACTTTTATCAATGTGCATCTCCCACCAGATACCAATATATTTCATCGGCTTTATCCAGGAAACGTCCTCAAGTTTATTCGGTTCATTCAAATTCAATATCAGGTATGATTCAATAAGATCAGCCGCTTTCTCAGCAATTTGAATAGTCCGCCAGGGAGAATTAAAAGGCGCTTTCGATTTCACTTTTGATCCATCAGCCCACGGAACCAAGTCTGTTTTCAAACCATAATTCTCTTCTATACTCAGAGTCATATCAGCATAGTCTATTAATCCTGCTTCATGAAAACTTAAGTACAGTCCCTTTCCTGTTCTTAAAGTAAATGGTGTGTTAACAGCTTTTTTGTTTGAAATGAATCTATCACCACGAGGTGCATACTCTGTTAAGTCAGCATTTATCTCACTCACTTTGGTGTGCTGGTATTTATATTCATAACTATCATGGTCAGCGGGAATCCACCATGCTTCATGATCTCCGGTAAGAGCAAATTCAGTTAATTCATCCATGATAACCAATTCATCCGATTCTGTCTGTTCAGGGAACTCATAACGGAATCCTAATCCATAATCATAAACACGGAAAATTAT
>CAZEXO010000206.1:0-7192 GCA_964516545.1 uncultured Melioribacteraceae bacterium | reverse complement strand
GTCCCTCATAGATTTCTTCTATTTTTTTTCCTCTCTTCAGCATTTCCTTAAAAGAATAAAATCTGACCTGGGGTGTAAGGTATTCCTGTATCTTAAAAAATATCTGAGCCTGCAGATAATCTTTATCGGTTTCCGACTCAATTTCTATTTGAGCGCAAATTATAAAATCTTCAGTATCGATAATTGATATGCTATTATAATCCTCGCAAAGATTCCTGTTTGCTTCCAATACATTCCAGGCTTCTTTGATAATTTTTTCTTTCGCTTTCGGCAAGGCAATGGTTTCATCCAGTTCAATTTTTATGTCATAAAGTCCGTTGATATTTATTGAATGAATATCCGTTGTATAATCAGGTTTAATCCGTGTAAGTTCACTTTTATAACAATCCACATAAAACGATTTGTTCGCTTTCGAAAACCAGGCATTATTAATTCCGCAACCGTTTTCGTTCTTTATGTTGATCAGCAATTTTCTCAAATCACTGACCGAATAAGCGCGAACCGGGAAAATTATTTCAGGCGGGAAAAGAGTATCGTCTTTTCCTTTATTTGTTGGATCATATTCGATAATATCGTTTATCGGATGGTTACATCTGTAACCGAGATCGGTTATGGCATAACATAAAAGTTCAAGAATTGTGATGCCCGGGTCGTGCAGATTAAAATCGTTCCATATCCTGCCTGTCAGTTCCTCAAGATATTTTTTCCCCTCGGAGAGAAGGCGCTCGTAATTTCTTGCGGCATCGGTTGATTTTGATTTCGGTATTTTTTTTCCTTTTTCCATTCAGCTCAGATGCTATTAATAATATGACTCGGTGACGAAATGATTATAGAAGCGGGTCGTGTTGCATTTGCGCTTTCTACATCTTTTCCGTCGCCAATTCCGTTAACAATGTGATACATTTTAAAATCCGTAAGGTAGTCGACATATTCCCGTTTTTCGATATAGTGCAATAAAACAGATTTATGAACACTCCCTTCGAAACTAATTTCCTGCCCCTTCTCCAATAACCACGGACACAAAAACTCAATTATATCCTGCTGTAAAACCGTACTGTAATATCCAAAAGGAAAACCTGTTTTCATCTTTACATAAAAATCCAGTTTAATTTCTTCGTACTCGGGATTTTGTACGTTCAGATTCACAAAAAAACTTGTCCGTTTTGTTATAAATTCATTAACCAAATCGATGGTATTTTTATCAACTTTCGGCTGCAATTTGTTGACGGCATTTTTATTCGCCAGATTTGGAATAAGAACAATTGTAACATTACCGGGCGAAAATTCGTATTCTTTAGAACAGTGAGGAATACATTTCACTTTATGAATATTAGGGAATTGCTGTAGTATTACTCTTTCATGATCCCAGATATTAATTGCGCGTCCTTTGTGCCTGAGTCTTTCGCTTACGCGTGTATAAAATGATTCGTCCGATTCTTTATCGGAACCTTCAAATGATGAATAAGGCTGTGTAACTTTTTTAATCTCTGTTTCAGGAGTGAGAAGTTTTTTTATTAACCCGGCGGGTAATGACGTTTTCAGATGAGTCAAATCATTTCCGTTATTTTCAAACTCCGCCAGACATGCGTTTGTTTTTAGTTCAATGAACCTGCATACCGCCTGGACATCATTTTTCAGATAAGTTCTTATCCAATAATAACCGCTGTCGAGCAAGGTATTATTATCGGTCGCTTCTTTCGGTAAAGTAAATCTTATAATTCCGCTTGTTACTAAATTATTTGTCGTATCTGAAACAATTTCCGTTTCGTCAAATTTTTTCCAATGATCTTCAGCAAGAACTTCCCATTCCAGTTCAACTCTTTCACTTTCAGGATTTGCGCTTCCCTCGGCTAATTGAAAAAGAATCGGAATTTCGCTTTCAGCATCCGCATTTTCAATTCCGATATATAATTCACCTACATTGGGATATTGATGTAAAAGAAATATTGTTTCATCCAGATCGTATCCGATTGTATTTTTAATGAATCTGTGTTCTCGTCTTTGTCCGAATGGAGTTATATGGAAAAATTCAACCTCAGATTTCAAGAAATCGGATTCGCTCGTTAAAGTAAAATCCTCTTCTCCTGTTGAAGCCCTATAATCAAGCGTTATTGACTGCATCTCAGGCGTGTAAGGTTCATTTGGTAGTGCAAGAGCAGGTGTTGACGATTCCTGTTTTGAATACTCAACAACCTTTTTAGTGTAAAGCTTTCTATATTCTTTATGAAGGAATCCGTTTTTTAATACTAACCGGATATAATTAGTTTTCAATTTTTTCAATAATGGAAACTTCGGAATTATCACATCTTCCAAACTTGGGATAAATACTTTACTTGTAAGTTCGAATTTATTTTGTTCTCTGAGCGCCCATTTGTTCGACATGGCCAGTATTTGTTTGTATCCTGAATAAACTGGTTTTTTTCTTCCCCTGGAGCTCGTTTCGATCGATTCAGATTCGTATGAAGTAGAGTCGGCGGCATTCGACGCGAATAAATTAATAATATGTGACCGATTGTTATTATCTATAAGTGAAGCCTGAAAATAATTATTAGATGTAACCGCATTTCCATTTTTATCTGCGTAGCCGTTAAAATATGAGGCAAGATCATCATCAGGAACATTTTTCCAGGCAACATTCAGTTTAAAGCTATCAACATTTTTTGAAAATATTTCTTCACTGCCAACATAAAATGTAGAGCCTTCAACTGGTTCTGTTCCGAAAGGCATGAAAGGTTTCTTGTAGTTAATTTTTCCCTGATCATTTTCAAGATCAAGTTCTTTTACGCCCTTTACATCGATCTCAACTTTTATTGATTTCAATTGAAGACTTTGCAAACTTCCATAAGAATATTTTGATGCATTTTTATTCAGCAATACCTGCATGAGCGGATTTGTTGTTTCATAAGTATTACCGTGTATTTCAGCATTGTAGTCGGTAACTAATTCATCATCGGCTTTCAGTTCAAAAGATAAAGTTGATGAAATATCTGTCCCGTTTATAAATAATGAATCTACTTTACAATCAACCGGACCAATCCAGCCTTTTTCTCCCGTGAAATATGCAGACATCTGAGAAAATTCCTGAGCAATAACATTTATTGAAACCAATTTGAGATGGAGTTTGACTATCCTGATTCCCTCTTTCATTTTGAGAATATCGGATGCAATGGCAAAACCGATATCAGCTTGCTGAAGTGATGAATTTCCGAAAGCATCCCAGGCTTCGCCTTCATCCAACTGCCCGCCGAGTCCGTCTTTTGAATTTGCTATCGGCGCAAAATGGATTATTCGGTTTTTTTCTTCATTCACATAAACCGATTTTATTTTACCGATAGAGGCATTATTTACAATAATATCATTTTTTGTTTTATAGAGAAGAGCGTTTTCTGTTAAATCTTTTCCCGCATTCAGATACGTGCCTTCTTCAATAAGATGTTCGTCAATTCCTTTTTTCAGTTCGAAAATAACATGCACTTTATCGGGCGTTTCTTTTTTGTTGTTGAGTTTTAAAATTTCTTTATAATAAAAATCGAGATGGCGTTTGGTTATGTTATTGATACTTTTTTGCGCGTGTTTATAGATTAAGAGAAATGCCAGGTAGAGCGCCAGATGAGGATCGTGTCTGCCGTAATTTTTTATTTTAGCTATCGAATCGGAATAAACTTTTTCGAAAAAGGATGACCAGTTGCCATCCTGGGAATTTGTAGCTGTGTTGTAATAATTAATTTCTTTCGAAATTTCAGCGGCATAGATTAATAAATCCTTACGCGTTTTATCATCAATCCTTGCGTAATATGGATCAAGTTCCCGCGGAAATCTCTGATTTTGATTCTGCCCGTCCCGTACCAATATTTGTTTTTTACTGTTCTTCGTGCTCATTTTTCTTCAGTCATTTTTTCTTCAATGTAAAACGGGTAAACAAAATTGTAACGTGAGTTTGTTGTACGAACAATATAATCTACATTTATATCAACACGTCCTTCTAATTGCGCGCTTGAATCAATGAACACTTTTTTTAATTCAATACGCGGTTCAAAATGAAGGATAGCTCTCTTAATTAGTCCTTCAATATATGTCAGGAATGAAGTATTCAACGGTTCGAATAATAACTGATTTAGATTACATCCATACATCGGCTGCATAATTCTTTCGCCAACGGTTGTTGAGAGAAGAATCATGAGACTCTTTTCGATATCTGCTTCATCCGAGGTAAGTTCAACAGTTTTTTTTACCTTTGAAAAAGTCGGAGGAAAACTCCAGCCGGTTCCGAGAAATGAGACATAATTATTTTCTTCTGTTTCACTCATTAAATTATTCCTATCCTATTAAAACAGTCGGTGAACCAACAGCAGCCGCGGCGCCGCATCCGCAAACATCGCCCGCGCGTAAAGCCGGTTTACCTCCAATTAATACTGTTGCGCTTCCCATCGGGAAAGGGCTTGACGTCGGCTGATGCGAATTCGGAGGCAGAACACAAACATGAAGATCGCCGGCAACAGCGGCAGGCATTCCGCCGATCATAACCGTCGATATGCCGGGACCTGTAATAGTTCCCCCATGATTAGTAACATCAAGCACTCTTGCAGCGGGCGGCATAACACCTCAATTTATTTGTACAATTGATCCCTTAACAACAGCGGTTGCGCTGGTTGATAATTCAGCGCCGGCGCTTCCCTCGGCTTTAAATTGCGCATTGGCAGTTTGATTAACATTTGTTCCTTCTACTTTAACATCACCTGTTGCTTTGATGATAACATCTTTTGCGCTTTCAAGTGTAATTCCGTTTGAATCCATGGTAATTTTATTTCCGTTTTCATCCTCAAGTTTTATTGCCCCTTCATCATCAGTGAGAATAACAGTATTTTTATTCGGCGTTTCAATCGTTACACTTTTTTTCTCATCGTCAAAAATTAATTTCAACTCTTCACGTGAAAAATAACCTTTCTGAGGATTTTCATCCGATGCGGTCAGCGGCGCAGGTTTTGAACTGCTGTTGAGCATACCGAGAACAACAGCATCGCGCGGGTCGTCATTTATAAATCCGAGAATTACTTCGTCACCGATTTCAGGACGGAAAAACATTCCTCGTTTTTCACCCGCATCCGGCGAAGCAATACGCGCCCATATTCCTTCCTCATTATTATCAACCAAAGGCATTTTTATCAGAATTCTGTCTTCACCGTCAGGATCCTCCTGAAGCTGAACAGCAACTCCAATTTGTAATCCTGAAACAGCGGGAATAATTTCGGATGCACTTAATTCACTTACAGTATTTTTTAAGGCGAGATGCTCAGGTGAGATTCCGAACTGCACATCTGTAGTCCAATTACCACTGCCAATTTCATGACGAACTCCGCTCACAAAAACTTTTCCGCTGAACCGGTCGCCGACACCTTTCAATTCGATTATGTCCCCGGGTTTAACATCGGGATAACCCTGAAATTTTACTCTCCCCCGCACCTTGGAAAGTTTACTTTTAAGGAACACTGAATCAGTCCATGACTGAAGTTCATCTTCAGCAACAACACCTGAGTGATTTAATTCAAATTCTTCAAGTCCAACAACATCTGCAAGATCACCTGATGATAAATTTCCAGTTTCAGTTACGCCGGGGTCGGCAGCTTCGCCTTCAATTAAAGCCTGCGTAGCGGGGTCCCATGTTTTTCCTTTTACTTTTGCATAAAGATTTCTCGAATCAATTTCACCGTCAAATTCAAGAATGGTTGCGCCGTACAATAATGTTAAAACCGACGCCGAGCTTAATTCGGGTTTTTTAATTGCGATTTTTTCATCATTAGTAAAAACAAACACGCCGTTAACTTCGGAGCGGTTTATAATAAAATCCCAATCAGTCGAGCGGTATTGCACTAATTCTTTGTGCGTTACATTTGTTGCATCGATGTCCGTGGTTATCGAGTAAGTTCCGATTATTTCTTCGAAAACATCGCTGTCGAGCGATTCATAAAAATATTTGCTCTTGCGTCCGACCGTTAATTTTACAGCTTCGTGTTTACATTCAATAGAAAAAAGTGAGGGTCCCGATTTTCTTATTTTCATTCCCTGCTTAATGATTATTCCTTTGTAGATTAATTTTTCGTCGCTGTGGTAACCGGCAAATATTTCAATTTTATTTCCTGGAATAAAAAACGTTTCGTTGCTTGCTTCAAAATTTTCTACGGATGCATCGCCGTCAAGAATCAGGATTCTTGCAGTAGATATTTTATTGACACATTTATTAACAACTATCGAAAGAATTTGGAATTCGCGCGACAGTTCTTCATTTTCAATTTTAATCGTGAAGGTCGGCTTATCAGCCGGTTTCGAGGTTTCTATGTTTCTTTCTTCAGCCATCACTCTTCTTTATCAAGCGGTGGAAAAATTATTTTCTGCCCAACTTCAAGATTTCTGAAATCGTTCAGTTTATTAATTCTTGCAACTTCCGGATAGTAAGTATGATCATTGTAAATATTATAACACATAGACGGCAGCGTATCACCTTCCTTTACAATTCGTTCGTGAGTCAAATCGGGGGAGCTGTCGTTAGCCTCTGCCACGCGGGTTGTATCGTCAATATTTTCCGCAAATGTCGCATCAATAGTTGCGCGGATAGGTTTTCCATCGGGATAAAACATTTTATAAGTTACTTCGGCTTTGAGAAGGATGCAGTTAAACTCCAGAGTGCCCCAGATAATTTTTAAGTATTTCGGACGGTGAATGTTTCCGTCATATCCGACAACGGTAAAAAATTCTTTAATATTTTCCTGAACGCTGTCCATCTTGCCGGAAATACCTGTTCCGTCAAAATAAAATTTCAGAGAAAACTGCTGGGGTTTTATTTTTTGGAAAACCATCCGGCTTCCTGTAGTGCCTTCTCCCTGCTCTTCTTTGTATTCGACATCATAAACCTGTTTATATTCTTCCGGATTAATGAACGTCTTATACTTGGCAACAGAAGACCCTAGATATTTTGGATCTGTGTAAGCATAAATAAGTAATTTTTCCAGTTCGCCTCTGTCAGCCATTTACCGCTCTTCTTTTTCTTTCAATATTTCCAACACCTGTTCAACAACTTCCTGAACCATTGATTCTTTATCAGTTTTGCCTTCTTCTGCAGATTTCTGCGGCTTATCTTTTTTTTCAGTAACAACAGCTCTCACAACTATTTCGTTGATATGAATGGGCATAATCAAAT
>CAZEXO010000205.1:0-7213 GCA_964516545.1 uncultured Melioribacteraceae bacterium | reverse complement strand
ACTGAAGGCGGAATGGAAATTGAAAAAGTTGCCGCCGAGAAACCGGAAAAAATTATAAAAGAAACCATAGACCCGGCAATTGGTTTTCGGGATTATCAGGCGCGTAAACTTTCTTTTGCGCTCGGTCTTTCAGGTGTTCAGTTTAAAAATGCTGTGAAATTTTTGACCGCGCTTTATAAAGCATACGAAGAAACAGACGCGTCTATTGCCGAGATTAATCCGCTCGTTGTTACAAAAGAAGGTGATGTAATGGCGCTTGATGCAAAGATGAATTTTGACGATAACGCGCTTTTCAGGAATCCGGAAATAATTCATTACCGTGACCTTGATGAAGAAGAACCTCTTGAAATTGAGGCCTCCAAGTATGATCTGAACTATATAAAACTCGATGGTAATGTCGGATGTATGGTTAACGGAGCAGGTCTTGCGATGGCGACCATGGATATTATTAAACTTGCCGGTGGCCAACCCGCAAATTTTCTTGATGTAGGCGGCGGCGCAAACAAAGAAACTGTTTCCAACGGATTCAAAATTATTCTCTCGGACAAAAATGTAAAAGCGATTTTGATAAATATTTTCGGGGGAATTGTAAGATGTGACCGCGTAGCCGAAGGAGTGATTGAAGCGGTGAAAGAAGTTCATGTCAATGTGCCTGTCGTCATACGTCTCGAAGGCACAAATGCCGAAGAAGCTAAAATTTTACTCGAAAACTCCGGATTAAACTTTGAGGTTGCATCAAGCCTTAAAGATGCTGCAATAAAAGTTACTTCGATATTAAACTAACAGAAATACTTTTCGATAATCAGGTAGAGATAAACGGAATTATCTTTACCTGACTAAATATAGGAACAAGGATGTTCGAATTAAAAATTTCAACAGACGCCGCGGTAACACTCATTACCGAAAGAATGAAACAGGAATACGATTCCAGAGTGAAATGCGGATTACTTCATCCCGATTATGACTTAAATCTTCTTCCGTTTACTATTTTACTTGATATTGCAGAAACGGCTACTCTTGATCTTATTTTTCTTTTGCCGGTTGAGGTATTAATGGAAAAGAATAATCTGTCGGATATCGTTGTGCGTACTTTCAGGCGTCTTTCGGATATTTACAATTGTGAAGAATTTTATAACTACAGTCCCGCTCAGGCAAAAAGGCTTCTTAATAAAACAAGTTGTTACTTTAATTTCAATCCTAAGAGTAATTTTTTTAAAGCTAACTGAATCACTTTTTTCATAACAACTATTTATCAAATTGGTGTCTCAAAGCACTTTCTTGCTATTTGCTTTGTTTTAGATTTGCGTATATTCAAATAAGATTTTTATTACCTCCAAAATGGGCGCAGTGTTTTTACTTTAGATAAATCGTAGTTCTTTTTCTATTTATTCTTATAAAAAATCAGGATAAGAAATCCTGGCAAAACGGAGGTTCCATGAAAAAATTTACCATGTTATTTTTTATGATTTTTATCGCGGCTTCACTTTTTATTGTGAACGGGTGTGACGCCTTAAACAGCGATAAAGATGATGATGATCCGAATAATCCTACTACAACCAACGCGGGAAATATTCTTGGTACGGTTAAAAGTACCTGGAATTCAGGAATAGGTGGTGTTACAGTTAAAGTAAATAATCTCACAACCACTACCAATGATCAGGGCTGGTTTACACTTCCCGAAGTGCCTCCGGGAACAAGAGTTCAGGTAAAGTTTGAACTGAATGGATATGTCTCAACATCCGAAATAGTAAATGTTGTGGTAGGACAATCAACATTTATAGAAGTTGTTATGGCACAAATGATGGCGCCACTGTTACATTCGGACAAAATGCTTTTTCAAATAACGGTTCGGCAACTGTTGAAGCAACTTATTTCGATCCTACTACAAGTTATTTTACGGCTGCATTCCCTGGTGATTTTACAGGTTTGCAGAATGGTCAGGAAGGAGCTCTTGAATCATATGGTTTTATAGATGTGAATTTGAAAGACGCTAATGGTAATCCTTTAAATCTTCGCTCAGGTCAAACGGCTGAAATCAGAATTCC
Source organism: uncultured Melioribacteraceae bacterium (assembly GCA_964516545.1). Classification (GTDB taxonomy): domain Bacteria; phylum Bacteroidota; class Ignavibacteria; order Ignavibacteriales; family Melioribacteraceae; genus JAHISV01. The sequence goes on along the minus strand of CAZEXO010000205.1, from coordinate 5,168 downwards.
AATTCCCTATGCATTACAATCAACCGCGCCAAATACAATTCCTTTATGGTATTATGATGAAACCGCGGGAATCTGGAAATCTGAAGGAACCGGTACACGGTCTGGTAACGAATATGTCGGCGTAGTTTCTCATTTCACTTCATGGAATTGGGATGTATACTATGATGTGGCTTATATTTACGGACGCGTTGTTGACGGCGACGGAAATCCGGTTAATCACGCTTACGTAACTGCTGACGGCGTTACTTACAGCGGTCGTTCATACAGATACACCGGCTCTGACGGTACCTTCAGAATGGGTGTAAAACCGAATTCTCAGGTTACTGTTAAAGCATCAAAAGGCGGTGTTTCCAGTTCAACATTAACAATTTACACTCCTGCTAACGGTCAGGAACAGAATCTCGGTGATATAGTTCTTGCCGCTCCGTGGGCAACAATTACTTTAACCTGGGGATCTGATCCGCGTGATCTTGATAGTCACTTATTAGTTCCGCCTTCAACAACAGGTGGAACCGGCGGACATGTCGCTTATTATTCAAAAGGTTCGCAGACTACTTATCCATACGCCGAACTTGATACCGATGATACACAAAGTTACGGACCTGAGAACGTTACAGTTGTTCGTAAATTCCAGGGCGTTTATAAATATTACGTTCATTGGTACAGCGGTTCCGCAAATCTTCCTTCATCGGGCGCGAAAATTACGCTCCTGTTAAGCGGAAATCTGTATACATTTAACATTCCTACAACAGGTTCTATTGAACATCGTTATTGGCACGTGTTTAATATGACTGTTGGAAATAACGGTAACGTGTCATTACAGACTGTTAACCAAATAATGGAAGACGCTCCTACAGCCGAAGGATATTCATTAATGAAAATTACGCCCCCGGCTAAATAAATAATTTTTATTCCTGCACAAACCGGTTCATGAATAATGAACCGGTTTTTTTATTCCATTCATGCAACCAAAATTTCAGACCGGAGTCTAAATCATTCGGAACTCAAAACATGAGGAATTGTGATGACGAAAAATTATCTTAAAATCGCTCTGCGGAATCTCCTGAAGTATAAAGGCTATTCTTTCATTAACATTTCGGGATTAGCCATCGGACTTGCATGCAGTATATTTATTCTGCTCTGGGTTCATGATGAACTCACTTTCGACCGCTTTCATGCAAATCTTGAGAATCTTTACCGGATTGAACAAGATCAGTTTTACGAAGGAGAAAGATATCACGTAAATGTAACGCCTTATGTTGTGGGACCTGCTTACGAGGAGATGCTTCCCGAAGTAGAAAATCAGTGCAGAATATCCGGTATGGGAGATTTACTTTTTAAGTCAGGTGAAAAACAAATCTTCCAGGAAAATATTATCGCTGCTGATCCGTCATTATTCAGCATGTTTAGTTTTTCTGTAATAACTTCTGTTAACAATGAACCGCTTATTGATCCTCACTCGATTGTGCTGACAAAAGAAACCGCTGAAAAATATTTTGGCAAAGAAAATCCACTTGGTAAAACAATCAACATCAATAAAGAATTTGATTTTACAGTTGCGGCTGTGGTTGATAAACCGCCACATAATTCCACAATTACTTTTGAGGCAATTATTCCTTTCGAATTTTTGCGCGAGATCGGAAGATGGAACGACAATTGGGGTTCCAATTCGATTACTACTTATTTGCAAATTCAGCCGCAAGCATCAATAACTTCAGTCAATGAGAAAATGACAAAAATCCTTCACGAAAAAAATGAAGGATCAATTACCGAATATATGCTAGCTCCTTTCAAAGAAATTCATCTCTATTCTTACTTTGGATTCGGTGAGCCAAGTCAGGATATACAATATGTTTATATTTTTACCATTATCGCTTTGTTTGTTCTGCTGATTGCCTGTATTAATTTCATGAATCTGGCAACGGCAAAATCAGCTAACCGCGCGAAAGAAATCGGACTGCGTAAAGTAACCGGAGCCAACAGGTTCAGTCTTGTGCAGCAATTTTTCGGCGAATCGGTTTTGTTATCATTCATCGGAACAATTCTGGGAGTATTTATTGTAGCCGCTCTGCTCGGCGTTTTTAATGATCTTACAACAAAAGAAATTCCGATGGCGATTTTGTACGAACCTGTTGTCATCGGGGGTTTGTTGGCAATAACATTAATAACCGGTTTTGTAGCGGGAATATATCCTGCGATTTATTTATCATCCTTTAAGCCGGTGCAGGTACTAAAAGGCTCATTAAAAACAGGAGCAAAAAATTCGACATTCAGACGAGTAATGGTGGTTTTTCAATTTTCACTTTCAATCTTTTTGATTGTGGGAACAGTGATTGTTTATTCACAGCTTGATTATATGCGGAATAAAAAAATGGGCTATGACAAGGAACATCTTGTTTATGCATATTTACCGCGTGATGTTCAGCCTAAATATCAAATCTTAAAAACCAGATTTAAACAAATCGCGGGAATAGTAAATGTTTCGGGATCAAATCAGTACCCGCATTTTGTGGGAAGTAATTCAGGCGGCGCTGAGTGGGACGGAAAAAATCCTGAAACAACTGTTCTTATCGGAACACACATTGTTGATTATAATTTTTTAAATACCTGTGGAATTGAACTCGTGGAAGGCAGGGATTTCACGGAAGATTATCCCGGTGATGTAGCGAAGGATACAACGGGAAATTACATTGTTAATGAAGAAGTTGTAAAAGTGATGAACGTGGAATCAGCTCTGGGAAAACGTTTTAAGATATGGGGAATTGAAGGACACATTGTCGGTGTGACAAAAAATTTCCATTTCAGTTCGGTTAAACAGAAAATAGAACCGTTGCTTATGCTTCTCTCGCCGGAACAAATTCAGTTCATTAGTGTAAGGCTCGCGCCGAATGCAATTACTGAAACAATGAACAAACTTGAATCTGCCTGGAAGGAAATTTTACCGGATTATCCTTTTGAATTCCGCTTTGTTGAGGAGGATTTTGAATGGATGTATCAGCGCGAACAACGAATGGTTGATCTCTTAAAATATTTCGCGATTATGGCAATTATCATTGCTTCGCTTGGATTATTTGGTTTGTCATCTTTCACTGCCGAACAACGCACTAAAGAAATTGGTATTCGTAAAGTGCTGGGCGCCTCAGAATCAAAGCTGGTTTATTTGTTGTGCAAAGAATTTTTACTCTTGGTGATAATTTCAAGTCTGATAGCCTGGCCGGTTAGTTATTATGTTATGAATAACTGGCTGGAAGGATTCGCTTACAAATTTCAACCGGGATTTCTTGTATTTGCGTTTTCGGGAATTCTGGCAATATTTATTTCTTTGGTTACCGTTGGTTATCAGGCAATAAAAGCCGCAATTGCCGATCCGGTTAAATCTTTGCGGTATGAATAAAAACTTTTGGGAGCGATTGGTAAAATCGCTCTGCATATTGAGGAAGAATATTCCAGCAGAAATATTTATCGGTGATAAAAGACAAACAACGACTTAATGATTTACTTATTCTATACGCTTTAACTCTGCCGTGTATTCAATACTTTGCGATAGTTTGCTTGTTTTTTCTGTTACCTCATATTCATGTCTTTCGGGTTTCAGGATAATTTTTTTCGCGTCTTTTTTATCGTCGTTCATATTTTCCATCTGAATTTTTAAAAGCAGCATTGAAAGAAGTGTTTGGATTAACCGACCGGTTTTTTTGTCGCCCAAATTTCTTAATTCCGCCAAATCATCGCCCGAAAGCACAATACCTTTCAGTAGTTTTTTGTCGTCCCGGCAAATTGTCATAACTTCGTCAACAACCCGCTGGATAAATTTAAGTATATCTTCCTTCTCGAAAGATTTATTCTGACTGCAACTGGCTGTGGTGTTTCCTTTTATCTTCAGATTGAATTCATACTTACCCGTTTCCGAGTTAACGGATTTCTCAAACTGGTAAGAAATATTCATTTCATAATCTTTGGTGATTTCAGAATAAAAATAATTTACGTCAAGTTTCTGTTTTTTTTCGGAATACAGACTTAAACTGAAAGCCGGGTTCGATTCCTCCTGGGAAATTGTAAATGATCGATCGGGGATTGAAAGGGTAAAAGTATCAGAGTAATTTGTCTTAATCTGTGGAATGTTTTTTACAGGTTCTTTTGACCGAATACTTGATACGAATGATAACGCGGATGCTGCCGAAGAAACTTTGATGGACATTATCTTCCTCCCTGAATAAAAAGTCCTGAATCATTATCGAAAATAAAACCTTAATACTTTATAGACTGATGAAGCTTATGTCACACAAACCAACAGTTTGCAACGTTACACTACTCTCGTGTTTTAATCGAGTAACCCTGTTGGGCGAAATTCCATTTCGCCCTTTTGTAAACGATGCCTGCTTAAAGCCAATTCGTGTACATATGGTTAACACGACCAAATTCATGGTCATTGAGCCCCGTTGCAGAATCGAAATGAAATAATAAAATTCATCTGTTAGAGGTAATTGAGCCCGCCCAAAATACTGGCTGGTAAACTTGCCCGACCTCCAGCGGGTAGTCCGATGCTTTTTCGGACGTACTTGTGCAGAGCTGCCAGGCTGAAAATATTTTATTAAACAATCCTTTATTATTTCGCCAGCATTGTCTTATGGAATATATCTTCTGAACAGTTCTATTATAATCTACCAAAAAGAACTGTAGGTAAACTTGCCTGCCATTTTATTGGGCAGGAGCGATTAACACACAGAAATAAATTTCAATAATTGTGAGTAAATGGTTTTGCCGAAGGCAACCCTGCGGGACAATTCTACTATAGCCTGCCAAAAATGCTGGCAGGTAAACTTGCCTGCCATTTTATTGGGCAGGAGCGATTAACACACAGAAATAAATTTCAATAATTGTGAGTAAATGGTTTTGCCGAAGGCATCCCCACGGGACAATTCTACTATAGCCTGCCAAAAATGATGGCAGGTAAAAGCGATTAACACAGAGAAATAAATTTCAATAATTGGGAGTAAATGGTTTTGCCGAAGGCATCCCTGCGGGACAATTCTACTATAGCCTGCCAAAAATGATGGCAGGTAAAAGCGATTAACACGACACCGGCGATCAAAATAAAGCTCGATCTTCTCTAGTTTCAATTCTACTATAGAGCGATTAACACTCACTTAATGTTTACTATTAAAAGG
>CAZEXO010000204.1:0-7224 GCA_964516545.1 uncultured Melioribacteraceae bacterium | reverse complement strand
CCATTTTCCAATTTCTTTCTCCTTTTCGCCCTCTTTTCTTCTCTTATTTATCTTATTATTTTTGTCTCACTAATATAGGCATAGAGGGCTTATCCAAACATGATTATATTGTTGAAAACGCTATCAATAGCTTTGTTGGTGCAAGTGGAAGACAAAGGGCTGATGAGAAATTCATTAAAAGAATAAAAATTAATATCCCTCCTCCCAAAACACAGAGTAAAATTGCTGCTATCCTTACAGCTTACGACGATCTTATTGAAAACAACAACAAACGCATTGCTATTCTCGAAAAAATGGCGGAGGAAATTTACAAGGAATGGTTCGTCCGTATGCGTTTCCCCGCCACGGCGGACAAGCCCGGCTACAAAAACACAAAGTTTGTTAAAGGCATCCCGGAAGGGTGGAATAAAATACCGATCGAGAAATTGTGTGATGAAATTAGGAAGGGAATAAAAAGAAAAAATATTAAACCCGATGCTAGATATATAGGGCTTGAACATATACCACAGAAAACAATTGCACTAAAATCTTTCGCTAATATTGATACAGTAGATAGCGATAAGTTGACTTTTGAGAAGTATGATATTCTATTTACAAAGATTCGTCCTTACTTACATAAAGTTGTCTTATTACATTTCTCTGGAGTATGCTCAAGCGATACAATTGTAATCCGTGCTAAAGCAAAAATATATGAAGCTTTTATTCTTTTTACCGTCTTTAGCGATACATTTATTGAACTTGCTACTATATCTTCCAAAGGCACAAAAATGCCAAGAGCAGATTGGGATTACCTTAAAAAACTTGAGGTAATATTACCTACTGAGAGTTTGTTAGAGAAATATCAATTAGAATTTGGTTATATGTTTGATCAGATCACTAACTTGCTAAACCAAAACGAATCCATAATCAAAACTCGTGATTTACTTCTCCCGCGTCTTCTAAGCGGCAAACTTTCAGTTGAGAATTTGGATATAAAATTTCCACCATCAATGGGTACTAACACCGTCCTTCAGGTCGGTGAGAATAAAGCATAACTAATACGGAAACGCAAGATGCCTAATTTCATCAGCGAAGACCAAATTGAAAAAGCAATTCTTAAAAAACTGAAAGAAGATCACAACTACCGCATACTAAATTGCTTTACAAAAGAAGCCGACGACGCAAACGATAAAAGCAATCGCGACAACAAATCCGAAGTTATCTTTCTTGATATACTAAAAGAAAAAGTTGTTGAATTCAATAAAGATATTCCAAATGAAATCATTGATTCTGCGCTTGAACAGTTAACACAAAAACGCTTTGCAATGTCTCCCGTTCTTGCAAACAAAGAAGTTTATGAACTTATTAGAGATGGAATCCCGGTAGAATACGATAACCGCAACGGCAGACGCGAACAAAAAAGAATTAAAATTATTGATTTTACGACTCCGCTTCGCAATGACTTTCTTGCTGTTTCGCAATTGTGGATTCGTGGGGATCATTATTTCCGCAGACCGGATATAATTATTTACGTCAATGGAATCCCTCTCGTATTCATTGAGCTGAAAAATTCCAACATACAACTCAAAAATGCTTTTGCTGATAACTTAACAAACTACAAGAAAGATATTCCGCTTCTATTTCAGTATAATGCTTTTAGCATTCTTTCAAACGCCGCCGAAACAAAAGTCGGCAGCTTTTCTGCAGACTGGGAATTCTTTTTCAATTGGCTCCGTGCTTACGATGAAAAAGAAAAGATCAACAAACAGCAGATTGAAGAACAAGGTACAAGCGTTGAAAGAGTGGTTGATGGTCTCTTAAACAAAGAACGCTTGATCGATTATATCGAAAATTTTATTCTCTATTACAACGATAATCAAAAAATTATAGCTCAAAACCACCAGTTCCTTGGCGTTAATAAAGCTATTGAATCTTTCGGCAATAGAGAAAATAAAAAAGGTAAACTTGGTGTTTTTTGGCATACACAAGGTTCCGGCAAAAGTTTTTCCATGATTTTCCTAATGAAAAAAATCCTAAGGAAGTTTACCGGTAATTTTACATTCCTTGTTATTACCGACCGTGATGATCTTGACGGGCAGATTTACAGAAATTTTCTTAGCACCGGCGCCGTAAAAAAAGAGGATGCGGCACAGCCCAAAAACAGTGATGAACTCCGGCAGTTTTTAACTCTAAATAAAAAAATAATTTTTACTCTAATTCATAAATTCAGATATGATAAAGGCAAACAATATCCTTTGCTTTCAAACCGCGAGGATATAATTGTATTCGTAGATGAAGCTCATCGCACTCAATACAAAACCCTTGCCGATAATATGCGTACCGGAATTCCAAAAGCTCAATACTTTGCTTTTACCGGCACTCCGCTTCTTGGTAGAGATACAATCACAAAAGATTATTTCGGCGATTACGTTAGCGAATACAATTTCGCCCAATCAATGGATGAAGGCGCAACTGTTCCTTTATTTTATCAAAAACGAGTACCGGAAGTTCTGATTCAAAATGAAAACTTGAGCGATGAGTTTTACGAAATTCTTCAAGATGAAAACCTTACGGATAAACAACAAGTAAAACTTGAAAAAGAATTCGCTTCTGAAATTGAAGTAATTAAACGCGATGACCGCCTCGAAAAAATAGCTGAAGATATTGTAGAGCATTTCCCTTTACGTGGTTATCTTGGTAAAGGTATGGTTGTTTCAGTTGATAAATTTACAACTGTTAAAATGTATGATAAGGTACAGAAGCATTGGAAAGAAAAAATTAAATGCCTTGTCGGTCAGAAAAATAAATCAACAGACGAAATCGAAAAAGTAAGACTCCAAAAAACTATCGATTTTATGCGCAATGTTGAAATGGCTGTTGTAATAAGCGAAGAAGCTGACTCAGAAAAAAAATTCACTGCTCAAGGTCTTGATTTTAAACCTCACCACATAAAACTAAATACGGTTGATCCTAATGGTCACGATATTGAATACCGTTTTAAGGATCCGAAAGATAAGCTTCAGCTTGTTTTTGTTTGCGCTATGTGGATAACCGGTTTTGATGTTCCCACTCTTTCAACTCTATACCTCGATAAGCCAATGAAAGGGCATACTCTAATGCAGACAATTGCCCGTGCAAATAGAGTAACCTCGTACACTATTAATGGTGTTACCAAAAAGAACGGTGAAATTATTGATTACTACAATGTTTTCCGTAATATGAAAAAAGCTCTTAAAGATTATGCCCTCGGCAGTGATGATGAAGACCTGCCGATTAAAGATAAAACTGTACTATTTAATCTGCTTGATGAAGCTATTGAACAAACTCAGATTTTCTTTGGCAAGCTTAAAATTGATATTCAAAAAATTACTGAAAATAAAGATACTTTTAAGAACATCTCTCTCTTCAACAAATACGCGGATATAATTCTTGAAAAAGATGAATTTCGTAAGGAATTTTTTGTATATGAAAATACAATCTCTTCTCTTTATGAAGCTTGTAAACCGGAAATCATTGGTGATTATTCACGTCCCGTAATTCCAATTGCACAATATCTGCGCGGAATAATTGATGCAGTTATTAATCAACAAGATATTGAAAAAGCTAAACTGCGTATTTCTTCTTTGCTCGATGAAAGTATTGTAGCGGATAAAGATAAATTCGTAAAAGAACCGTCAGCCGGCTATAGAATTGTACAGCGCGGTAAAGAATGGGATTTGAGTAAAATCAATTTTGAAAAACTAAAAGATGAATTCAAAAAAATAGAATATAAGAATATTGAAATAGCTGATCTTCGCGCTTTTCTTGATAATAAATTGGAGAAGATGATTAATCAGAACACAACAAGAAAAGACTTCTCTCAAAAACTTCAAGAAATAATTGATGCCTATAATTCCGGTAGTTTATCAACCGAAAATTATTATGATCAACTAATTGACTTTACTGCAAAATTACATGTTGAAGAGGAACGTGCATATAAAGAAGGTTTAACCGAAGATGAACTTCAGATTTATGATCTTCTTAAAAAAGATAAAATGACTAAAGCCGAAGAACAGAAAGTAAAATTAGCCGCAAAACAATTACTTACAAGGTTGAAAGAGGAACAGCCACGAGTTTTAATCCAGGATTGGTATAAGGATAATCAGAGTCGTACAAGAGTTAAGGCAAGTATTGAGAAAATTCTTCATGGTACATTGCCTGAAAGTTATGACAGGATGATTTTTACAAAGAAAGCCTCTTCTATTTACGAACTTATTTATGAATATGCCAGCAAAGGGGAGAAGTGGGTGTGAGTTAAATAAATGAGATTATGATTTGGTGGAAAATATTAGAAGAGGGGCATATAGAAAGCGGTAGAGAGATTTTGAGTTAGAATTTTGTACTAAAATAGATAAGGTTTACTATTAGTGATGTTAGGGGACATTAATGGAATCAGTAGAACTAGAATGGGTTAAAATTCACTCGCTAAATGAATTATCAGAAGCCTCGCAAAAAAGAGGTATTTACATTTATGGATTTAAAATTAACGGAAGGTTTATTCCGGACTATGTCGGTAAAGCGAGAAATATTCGGAATAGACTGGTGGCGCACCTAAACGCGTTTCTTGTCGAGGGTCATCAAAACCAGCCAGCCAGGGCCACGAAAACCAGCCACCTGTTTTGATTGGTTTTGCAATTTTAGCGATTCATAATCAAAGAGTCAATTAGTCCTTAAGCGTTTACGATTTCCGGTTTATATTTCTTTCTAAATGATTCACCTTTAATAACAATTTGATGAGCATTATGGCATAGTCTGTCCATAATAGCATTAGCAATCACAGGATCAGGAAAGATCGAAGACCAGTCGCTAATAGAACGATTACTTGTTATGATCGTAGATTTCAAACGATATCTGGATTCAATAATTGCATAAAGATATTCTGCCGACTTCTGTTCTAACTTCTTAAAACCAAAGTCATCAATAACAAGAAGATCTGATTTAATAACCAGGTTTATAGCTCTGTCCAATTTATTAGCCAGATCGGCTTTGTTAAGCATTGAGAAGAGTTCCCGGAAGCTATAAAATTCAACTCTGAGATTTCTCCGGCATACGGAATGCGCAATGGCTTTAGCAAGATGAGTTTTTCCGGTACCGGTTGGTCCGATGAAAAATATGTTTTCTGCTTTATCAATAAAATGACAGGTTGAAAATTCCCGTATCTGTTTTGGTTTTATCGTGGGATTAAAAGTAAAATCAAATTGTTCCAGTGTTTTATTCGATTCAAGGTGAGCATGACTTATAAGTCTTTGAAGACGTCTGTTCCGTCGAAGCTCAATCTCATCTGAAAGCAGCATTGAAAGAACTTCACTAAATGCGAGCTCGTTGCTTTCAGCTTCCATAAGGCGCAGATCTAATGTATCTGCTGCCCCTGATAACTTTAATTGTTTTAATTGGTCTTTTAACACTGCGTAACCTGACATAATCTGTTATTCTCCTTTGGGTTAGTTATTGTTCATAAAATAATCCATCTCTCTTATAAAACCATGTGTGTTCTCAGAGATGACAATGGCAGTTTCATTTTCTTTTATTCCGGCTTCTATTTTCTCTATTATTGATATAAATAATTTCGGATGGATTCTTCTGTAATCATTTTGCGCGGATTTACTTGCTTTGCTTATAAGTTCAGATGAGTGTTTCTCAGCAATGGAGATAAGGCTTTGGGCTTTTCGCATATTGATGTAAGCATGAGGAGAGAGTATTTTATTTATCAGTTCTCCGAACTCCGGAGCTATCTTTGTTGCTTTTGTTCTCAAGTACATCGGCAGACCGGAGTTCATAGCATGTTTCATGTTATCAGGAAAGTCATTCAGATCTGTTTGCCTGAAGCCATTTGGTATAAGGTGTTGCTTTATGAGTTGATCGTTGTAATAAACATAGACTAATTTCCCGGTTACCTTCACCCATACTGTTTTACCAACATATGCATGAGGAACTGAATAAGCCTTGCTGTTCACCTGAATGTAATGATCCGGATGTACTTTGGCTTCTTTCCACAACGAGGCTTCAAAGGGTTCTTTTGGCAATGGCATTAGAGCCGGCTTTTCTTCAGAAAGAAAAGATTCATAAGGCTTTAATTGGGTAGTTCCGTGTTTCCTCTGACCATAAATGTTTTTGATCCAGTGCAGGATTTCTTTATTAAGTTCAGAGATCGTAATCGATGGATTCTTTACGATCATCTTTCTGAACTCTTCACGTATGGTTTGTACATCACGTTCCACTATGGGTTTATCTGTAGGAGTTGCAACTCTGCAGGTGTCAATGAAGATTCCGTAATACTCTGCCATTTCTCTGTAGGTGCGGTTTAACTGCGGATTATAAAGGTCGGGTTTTATTACTCCGCTTTTCAGGTTATCGATCCTCAGGGATTGGGTAGTACCAGAGAAGAAGTTGAACATTTTAACGTGGGACTCTGCGAAGCTCCGCTGGTTCTGTGAAAATACATATTCCACAAACTTATGACGGCTATTACCCAATGTTCCAATAAATGCATACACCGTTCTTCTCTTGTTTGTAACCGGGTCAAAAAGATAACCGACCTTTGCATAATCGACTTGTATCTGACTTCCTGGTGCAATCTCAATGCGACAGGTTGATGATCTTGCCTCTTTCGTGATGCCATGGGTCTTGGCAAAACGCTTGAATGTAGTATAACTTACAAGAGATGAAAACTCGTGCCTTTCTGATAAAACTTCAAAGGCGCTCTTTGCTTTTAGAGGATTATCCTTATCTGTTATTAATTTCCTGAACTCTTCGGCATGTTGAACAAGAATATCTGTTTTTTCTGATCTGTAGGGACTAACAGCAAGTTCAGTTAAAAATAATTCTCTAATCTCTTCCGTTCTGAGTTTTATCTCTCTCTTTAAACCTTTGGACTCTGCCAAGCTGATATATTTGCCGATTGTTCCTCTGTCATAGCCGGTTTCTCTTTTTATAGCTCTTATTGACTGACCTGTCTGCCATCTGAGAATTATTTCTGTAATGTCCATGATTGTTTTCCTTTTGTTCGCCATATAGTTTTATTGCCCGCATTTATGTTAAAAATATGTGGGTTAAATATGGCATAAATTAAAATTGTTGAAACAATCACAGGTGGCTGGTTTTCGTGGCCCTAAATGCCTTTTACTGGCAGGGTTTGATGACCCTGACCTGGCAGGTTTTCAATGGACCTTTTTGCTTTTTAGTGGCTGGTTTTCGTGGCCCTCGACA
>CAZEXO010000203.1:0-7240 GCA_964516545.1 uncultured Melioribacteraceae bacterium | reverse complement strand
AAGCGATAATCTTTCAGCGGGAAATTTTTGATATAGAAATTCACTTTTTCCCTGAAAGACATTTGGTCTAACTCGCTCTTTTCATCCTCAATTTTTTGTTGTACATCAGAACTTGCACCTTCAATGGCAAGTTTAACAGCCTTTTTTGTCATGATAAATCCTACAACAAGAAGACCGGCAACAGTCAGGATAACATAAACCCAGAATACTCCTTCAATTCCATAACCTTTTCTAACGGGAGGAGAAATCAGACCGGGAAGAAATCCGCCAAGATTCATCAACGCGTATAACATGGCGTAGCCCATTGCGGCAGTTTTTGCAGTGGTGAATTTTTTCACCGCCGCGTAAGCTGCCGGTTGATAAATGCCGTAACCGAGTACAATTCCCAGGATACCTAACATAGCAGTTATATGAGCGCCGCTCCACATTCCTGAACCACCAACCAGTGGCGATAATGGTAAAAGAATTCTTCCGATTAGCATGAATGATAAAGAAACTAATAACGCTTTCCGGATTCCAATCCAGTCAACAGTAGCGCCGAGCAACAACATGGCAAGCGTTATTCCGAAAGTTAGAACACCGACCATCATTCCCGCGTTAATATCGTTGAGTCCGACTGATTCATTGAAAAATATTGCGAGAAGAGAAACGACACCAAAGTAACATAATCCTTCAAGGATGTAAGATATATTTAATCCGAATAAGGCGCGTGATGTATGTGCAAGGTCAAAAAAGGGTTGTGTTAATTCTCTGAAAATTCTTTCTATCCAATTAAGCGACAATAATTCTTCTTCTGTTTTATCATCATAAAATCCCAGTTTTGAGTATTGATAAATCGAACCCACAAAACCTATGGTCAATGCAGCAATTACCGAATATAGAATTAATTCCGTATCAATTATCGAAGTTAACCTTTCACCCGTCAGAAGAGAAAACAGTCCGTAAACAACAAGTCCGCCACCTATAAATGATGAAGAAATGAATTCAAAAAATCTGGCGAATATAATTCCAAGCACTCCTAAAGAAAGAACAAGAATTACAAAAATATAAGTGTTTATCATCTCTCCGCTGAAGAGCGAGAATATTACAGTAATCATTATCGCGATTGATGAACCGTTGAAAAAATGATAAGCAGCAGATAATAAATAACTCAGTACAATCACGACCAACAGAGCAGAAATTAAAATTGTCATTGTTAAATCAGGCGAAACATAATCAATCAGAATAAATCCGATTGTAAACCCGATAATTACGCCAACCATTGCTTTCCAGCTGAATGAATACTTGCGTCCCCAAAAACTCATTACTGCACCGACAATAACTAATGCAATTGAGTAAATGATTCCGCTGGCTGTAAAAAGACTTTCCAATTTTTCCTCAGTAGTATTTAATTAGTAAATGTTAACTTCTTCTTCCAGAACAATTCCGAATTTTTCACCGACTGATTCTTTAATCATGTTTGCGAAACTGAAAATTTCATTTCCTGTAGCACCGCCATAATTAATAATCACGAGCGCCTGGTTTTTATAACTACCGACATTTCCGAATTTGGTTCCTTTCCATCCGGTTTTTTCAATCAACCACCCGGCCGGAATTTTGTAATTGTAAGGATCAATTTCAAAATAGACCAGGTCATTATATTTTTCTTTTAACTCTTCAAAAAAACTTTTACCAACAACAGGATTTTTGAAAAAACTCCCCGCGTTGCCGTATTTATTGGTATCCGGTAATTTTTGATTACGTATTTTCGTAACGGCTTCGCTTATGTTTCTGAGAGTAATTTCATTTCCTGTGTTCTCAAATTCAGATTTCAAATTTCCATAATTCAGAGTAGGGTCAGGGATTTTTTTCAGTTTAAGAATAACCTTAGTAATCAAAAATTCATTCTTCAGTTTCTTTTTGAAAATGCTGCTTCGATAAGAGAACTCGCAATCACCTCTGTAAAATTTTTGAATCTCCATGTCAGCTAAATAAAATCCTTCCGCGCAATAGAAACTATCGTACAACTCAACTCCGTAGGCGCCGATATTCTGCACAGGGGCTGCACCGACTGTTCCTGGAATAGAGGTAAGATTTTCTATACCCCAATAGTTGTTATCGATGCAGTATTTTACCAGATCATCCCAGACTTCTCCCCCGCCGGCTTCAACATGAACAAAATCCTCATCCTCTTTAACAACACTTATTCCTTTCAATGAATTTTTTAGAACCAATCCCTTGAAGTTTCTGGTAAACAAAATATTACTTCCACCGCCTAAAATAAGTTTGGGTAAATTCCGAATATCCTTGTTTTCCAATACTTCCCTGTAATCATTCAGAGAAGATATTTCAAGAAAAAGCTCTGATTCTACATGAACTTTAAAGGTATTGTAATTCAGCAGAGAAATATTTTTTTTAATTTCAGAGGACATTTATTTTTTCCAATTTATTTGACTGATATTTTTTCCGTCACTACAAAGAACAACAGCTCCCACTTTATCAGTTCTGAGTGTCAAGATATTCTTTTCTGATTAAATCTGTTATTTTCTCCGGCGCTGATCAACGCGTATTCAGGCATCACATAATCCAGGAAAGCTGTTGTCGAACTTGTTTTGCTTCCATGATGAGCCGCTTTCAGAACATCCGATTTGAGAAATATCTGGTATTGTTCGGCAAAATACTCCTCTGCTTCTTTTTCAATATCACCTGTAAAAATAAATTCATTCAGTCCATGAACAAGTTTCATTACACCGCTTTTGTTATTAATATCAAATGAATCAAAGTGAATATAATTAGTATCATTAAGGATGTAAATCCGGCAATCATCTATTTTCAAAATGTCGCTATGGAAATATTTCACAGCAATATTTTTGCTTCTTAATATTTTCTCCACAAGCGAATCTTTTTTAAGTCCGCTTCTTTCAAGTGGTCTGTAAACAGTATCAATCGGGATTTTTTTTATGACGGATAAAAACCCGTTAAGATGATCTGAATCGAGATGAGTTATGAATCCATAATTAATTTTCTTAATCCCAAGATAATCCAGAAGCGGAATAATCACGCGCTCACCATTATCGAAATATTCATCCGCCTCACCACCGTCAATCAAAGCCGTCTTACCATTCGGGAATTTCAGTAAAAAACTGTCTCCTTGTCCGACATCAATCATCATTATCGAAAGTTTACCATCGGGAAGTAGTTTTTTTTCATCAAACTTTTCGAAGACAAAAAACATTAATAACATGATAGTAAAAACAATTCCTGAATATTTTGAGCTCGTTGAGTATTTCCACAAAACAAAAACAAGAATTACCATTACGTAAAAAAGAATACTATCGAGAAGCGAGAAATTACTAACCTTCAGATAAGAATAACTTTCATCTCCCATAAGAATAATGAATTGATTCATCAGATATACAATCAGTTCATTTGCAGACGCGTAGATATTGGCAATAGTTGCGCTTATGAAAGAAATAGAAATCGTGAAAATACCATTCGCTACAATAATTCCGATTAGCGGAATCACGATAAGATTTGCAAATAGCGAACTAAGAGATAATTTTCCAAAATAATGCAGCGTGAACGGCAGCGTTCCTATCTGAGCCGAAAGCGAAACACAAATGAACAGAATAACACCCTTTATAAAACTCTTGTTTGGGAAATACATAACAATTGATTTACTAATTCGCGGATATAGTAAAAGTATAGACAGAACCGCTGAAAACGAGAGCTGAAAACCCGGCATGAATAAAACGTTCGGATCAATTAATAAAAGAATCAACGCCGCGATAAATAATGTGTTAACAGCATTATATTTTCTTGTACTTAAATTCATGAATAATAAAACAACTGCCATAATCGTTGCCCGAAAGACGGAAGGTTGCGAACCCGTTATGAAGAGAAAAAGAATAAGTCCGACAGTTGTCAGTAAATATCTTAATACGATGTTTGTTCTGTTAAATAATATCAGAAATATTAAAATGATATAACCGACATGTAAACCTGATACAGCAAGCACATGCACAACACCAGCATTCATAAAACTTTCTTTGAGTTCATAATCAATCATACCACGGTCAGCCAGAAGTAATCCTCTCAAAAGCGCCGCTGTGTCTTTGTTGTGGAAAGCAAGAATTTTCGAGTCAATATTTTTTCTTATTCGATGAATTGAGTTATAGAAAACATTTGTCGATGAATCGAGTATTTTCAATTCGTTTGTATAAACATCAAGCAAAGCCGAGATTCCAACACTCTGCAAATAATTCTGATAATCATATTCACCGGGATTTCTTTGCGTCCTCCCTTTTTTAATTATCCCCGTAACAGAAATGTAATTGCCAACCTCAAGTTTTTCATAAACATTATTTTCGTCGTCTTTCGGGAAAACACGAACAAGCATATTAATTTTTATTGCTTTTGTATCATTGCCAACACGAACAGAATCTGTTTCAATTACCAGTTTATAATTTATACCTTGCTGTAATTTTATCTCTGTAATTTTTCCATAAACAGCCGCGTTTTTATATCGTGTTTGTTTGAAAGGATATTTTATTTGATGAATATTAAAAACCGAATGATACGCCGCTCCAAAAAGCAAAATTGTCAAATACAAAAAGGCGAGCGAATAAGCCCGGTCTATTTTTTTAAGAAACAGAAGGATAAGCAATAATATCAGGCAAATCATCACCACAACTACCAGAACGGAGCTTGCGAAATGAAAAATATTATTGATTACTATTCCCGTAATAAGCGGAATCGTAAACCTGATAAGCGGATATCTCAGCACTAATATAAACCAAGTATGCTATGTTTTATGTTATAGAGAGCTTTTATCTCGTTGGACAAATGCTCCGCGTATTTTCCGGCTGTAATAGTTAATGCTGGATTTGTTGTATGCGATTTTACGGAAAGATCCTCAAGGTTGCCGTGATCGGAACAAATAACAAGAGTTCTTTCGCCGATATTTTTAATCAGGTAAAATAAAAATTCATCAAGAATGGATAATGTATATTTCATTATGTCAGGATGTCTTCCGTGACCGAGATGATCAGTGAGAAAAAATTCAAACACAGTCAGATGATTATTATCGGAGATTTTAATTAGTCTCTTAGCGGCAGTAGTCGGTTTGATAATCGGTAAATTGTAGTTAAGTCTTTCAACCCAGCGTGCATTATCAATCTCTGCGCTGAGCGCATGACCTCTGCGTAAATCAGTGAAGTTCTTCAATTTAACACCCGTCAAGAGACAGCTCAGTGATGTTACACTTAGTCTTTTTCTACCGGAGTTTATGTAATCAAAAAATATTTTTGGATATGCATTGACAAACGTGGCTTTTAATCCCCTGTCTAAAAATTCTTTCCAGATATTTTTCTTCTCGAGAATTGGAATTAATGTAGAATAAGGGTAAGGTCCGAAATGCATTCCTATAATTGAAGGTGCATTTACACCCGAAAATATTGATGTCTGCCCCGTACCGCTTTGAGGTAATCCGCTAATTCCCATTGTTGCATCAGTCGGAAAAAGAAAAGCGTTATTTCCTGACATGCGCTGTTTATCGAGGTGAGGAGTTTCACCGAATATATCATTCAGGAATTTCATATGATATTTAAAGAATGGATTTGCTCTCGCATCTTTTTTGCCGATTCCGACTCCGTCGATAAATATGAGAATCGTCGGGTGCATTTTAATTTCCTTCTTTTGATTCGACTAAAATCGTAACCGGTCCGTCATTAAAAATCTTAACATCCATCATCGCTGCAAAGATTCCTGTTTTAACCTTATCAGCGCCGAGATTCATTCTCATTCTCAACACGAATTTTTCATAAAGTTTGTTTGCGAGCGCGGGTAATGCCGCCTCAGTAAAACTTGGTCTGTTACCCCTGCGCGCGTCTCCATAAAGTGTAAACTGCGAAATGATGAGTACTTCACCATTAATTTCTTTAATCGATAAATTCATTTTCCCGTCTTTATCATCAAAGATTCTCAGGTTACTGCATTTATCGGCAATGAATTCAACATCGTCCTCGTTGTCACCGTTTTTTACACCGAGAAGAATAACCATACCTTTTCCTATTGTCGCGGAATAGTTTTGTGATTTTATAAATACTCCACCCTGAGTAACTCTTTGAACCAATGCTCTCATTTTTTAACTCCGAAAATTACTCTATCAATTTCCAGATAATCTTTTACAACTGTTACATCTTTTATATTATTTTTTTTCATGATGTTTTGAACATTTTCAGATTGCCCCACGCCGACTTCAAAATATATTTTACCGGAATCGGAAAGCAGTGACTCATAAATTTCCGTGATTCTGTGATAAAACCTGTAACCGTCGCCATAATCTGTAATTGCCTGTTTAGGTTCATGAATTGTAATTTCTCTTTGAAGAGAATTATACTGTAATTCATCCACATAAGGAGGGTTTGAGACAATTATGTCATATTTCCATGAATCATGAATTTGCTCTTTTAAAATATCCAATTTTCTAAGTTCAATTCTGTCATTGTAATGGTGATAGTTAATATTTTTTTCAGCAAGAGTTAGCGCCTCCTCTGAATTATCAACGGAAACGATTTTTGATTCGGGTAAATGTTTCGCTAAACAGACGGGAATATTACCACTACCCGTTCCAATGTCAAGAATTTTCAAACCGATTCTTCCCTGATTCTCTTCGAGTATAGTTTCGATTAGAATTTCAGTCTCCTGTCTGGGAATCAGAACTGATTTATCTACGAAGATTTTCATTCCGAAAAATTCAACGTAGCCGAGAATATATTGTAATGGTTCGAACTTTCCGCGTCGTCCAATAAATTCACGATATTTAATTCTCTCCGGTTCTGAAATTGGTCGATCAAATTTCAAATACAAGTCGAGTCGTTTACATTCCAAAACATCAGCAAGAAGTAATTCCGCATTTGTTCGTGGGCTTTCTATCCCCTTTTTTTCAAGATATTCTGTGGAAAGTTTTATCGATTCAAGGACAGTGAGCATAATCCTGCCGTTAAGTTGCCAAAGTTCTTTGCGAATTTAATAAATAAAGGACTTTAATGAAATTTTGCTCAACCTTTCTTTTCCTTAAAGACAGAAATAATATATTCTGCAATCGCCTTGGCTTCGTTTGGCTTCAAGCCCTGATTTGGCATCGGTGGAAAATCAGGATTAACTTTTTGCGGGTTCAGAATATATTTAGCGAGCTCATCTATTTTGCCTTCATACTTCGGCAGAACATCGTTATATGCAGGTCCGACTACTCTTTGTT
>CAZEXO010000202.1:0-7283 GCA_964516545.1 uncultured Melioribacteraceae bacterium | reverse complement strand
GATTGCCCGCATTCCCGTAATTGCTGTTACAGCTCATTCCAGTATGAAGGACAGAGAACGCTGTCTTACCGCCGGCATGGATGATTATATTGCGAAACCAATTAATATTCAATTCCTGAAAATGACAATAGATCAGTGGTTAAATGACAACCGTCTTTCATAATTAAAAAACACTGCTTATGTTCTTAGAGTTAACTTTTTCTGATTTTGCGGGGACTGTTGGTGTATTTCTGATACTGATTGCGTATTTCCTTCTTCAATCTGGAAAAATAAATAGTTACGATTTTATTTACTCCCTGTTAAACGGAATCGGTTCTGCGCTGGTTTTATTTTCACTAATCTTTGATTTCAATTTCCCTTCTTTTATTGTTGAATTTTTCTGGCTTTTAATCAGCATTTTCGGAATGATAAAATATTTCATACTAAGGAAAAACGGGAGGAAGTTATGATTGATAGTTTTATGAAAGCTGCAATAGCTGAAGCAAAACTGGGTCTTGATGAAGGCGGAATTCCTATCGGCTCGGTAATCGTTCACAACGGTAAAATTATCGGAGCGGGACATAATCATCGCGTTCAAAAAAGCAGCGCAATTTTACACGGTGAAATGGATGCCCTGGAAAATGCCGGACGCCAACCGGCAGACGTTTACAAAGACTGCGTTCTTTATACAACTCTTTCCCCTTGTTCAATGTGTTCAGGCGCGGTTATTTTATATGGAATACCAAAGGTTATCATTGGTGAAAATAAAACATTCATGGGTGAAGAAGAATTACTTATTTCACGGGGAGTTAAGGTTGAAGTTCTGCAAAGTGAAGAATGCATTTCCATGATGGAAAAATTTATCGCTGAAAAACCGGAACTCTGGAATGAAGATATCGGCGTGTAAAATTCCGATTTCTATTTGATTCAGTTCAGCGTGATAATGAAGGTTGTGCCAATACCTTTTTTAGTTTCAACCGAAATTAGGGCGTTGTTTATTTTGCAGTATTCTTTTACTAACGCCAGACCCAAACCATTTCCTTCATATCTCCGTGAATAACCTTGTGTTTCCTGACTGAATTTTTGAAATAGATAGGGAATGTAATCATCGCTTATCCCGATTCCCGTATCACGCACCTCGATTTTTTTCTGCCCGTTTTCTTTATAGTATCTTATTTCAACCTCACCTTCAATGGTATACTTGATTGCATTGTTTACCAAATTGGTGATAGTCTGAGTCATTGTGTATTTGTCTAGCATAATTCTATCATTTTTCAGACCATCATCAGAAAAATATAATTTTATGTTTTTCGAATTGGCTACCTGGCTTAATTCCTCAACTATAGGTTCGATGATTTCGGATGATAAATTAATATTTTCGAATGTTGGCTCATAAGCTCCCGATTCAATTGAAGATAAATCAAGTATAAGATCAATCGTACGAATCAAACGGTTGGAAGCATTATTAATTGAAGAAAAACTTCCGTGCAATTCCTCGGGAAGTTTATCTTTCAGTTCCATCTCAAGTATCGATATGTAATTGAGTATTGTATTAATGGGCGTTCTTATCTCGTGTGACATTTGCGCCAGAAATTCTGTTTTCAGTTTGTCGGCATTCTCTGCTTTTTTCTTTGCATTCGCCAATTCATTGTTCTGCCCGAGAATTTTTGAATGAAAAAGTTGTTTGGTATATTCATAAACATACGCGAGTATAATCAATGAAATGTATACTGAGAGGTATCTTAATTTAAAACCCCATCCATAAGATTCATAGATTGAGAGTGTGAACAGGTGAATCATGGTTACGAGCAGAAAAGTTACGGAAATTCTCACTCCCTGTTTATAACCGAAAAAGAACATCACACCCACGGGAAACAGGAAAGTCCAGATGTAACCATTTCCGTCAACGCCGCCGGTTGAAAGTATGTACTGAAAAAATACTGCCAGCATCACAGCATATATTGTTGCGACTCTTGTATAGTTTTTGGTCTTTTTCAGGTAACGCATGAGTAGAAGAATTATGGTGATGGATGTTAACTCGAAAATCGTAAGAAGGTAAATGCTTTTGGAATATGAAATAAAAATGAAAATGAGTTGAATAAATAATCCGATTAGTAATAGTGTGTTTAAAAGAAATGTTTTATATGTATTCTCAAGGTTCTCATAATCATCTGTTGAATAACTCGAAAGCTTCAGCAAGGGGATTAGTTTCTTTTTTAAGTAGTCACTCATGTTTCACCAGAAAAGCTGCAGAATATGATAAATGTCCCATTGAATATACTAATATTTTTCTTTTTCATTATCGAAAAATGATTTGACAAATTTATACTATGTAATTCGGATAGAACAAAATTCTTTTATGAACGTTCAGATACTCTTTTACGATATGGATTAAATCTAGAATTGAAGGTAAACAAAATTATTTGTGTCTCTTGTCAATTTAAGAGGTAATCTTTATGTTTAGCGCTGGAATTAGTTCAAAGGACGGAAAAGAAAACATTTTTGAATTAAACAAAGATGATTGAATTTTCTTTTCAATGGCTTACATTCAGATTAACATTTCCGAAAGGCGCTGTTCTAAAGATGCATCTGAAAAATTACGAAAGTTGTTTTCGCTTAATATCCGGTAAGGAATTGTTTATACATATAAAAGTATATTCCCGGCAGAGAATAAAAAATACCGAGGCACGCATCCGGGAAAACATCATGCTTAGTATTTTCTGAAACAGCTAGTTGTATCTGAAATAAATATTTCAAACTGATAAAAACAGGGGGACTCACTATGGAAATAAGAAGTCCATTCTTAGCTGAATGGGATAGCATGAGAAAAATTTATATTGAGGGCATAAGAACAGGAAATGCTACATTTGAAACTGAATCTGATATTAAAAACGGAGTAGCATGGTTCGCTTCCAAAATTAAAGGATCGATTCTTGTCGCGCAGGAAGATTCGATTATCGTGGGATGGGCGACTCTCTCCGCTGTTTCCGAAAGATGCGTTTATTCAGGAGTTGCGGAAATATCTGTTTATGTAGCCGGCAACCATCAGGGTAAAGGAATCGGAAGTAATCTTTTACAAAAACTGATTGAGTTTGCTGAGAATAATAACATTTGGACACTTCAGGCGGGAGTATTCGCCGAAAATGTATCAAGCAGAAAATTACTTGAGAAATACGGATTCAGGATTATCGGTAAAAGAGAAAAACTGGGAAAGTTGAATGATATCTGGAGAGATGTTTTATTAATGGAACGCCGCTCCAAAACAATTTTCTAGGAAGTGAAGTAATTCAAATCAGGGGATGTGAAACGTTTATTACAAATCTTATCTCAAAAAATAAAAGTTATTTTCAACTTCCTGATAAATAATTAATTGAGGATCCTTGATGTATAAACCACGGGTTCAGCATTAATTCAGAACTCGTTGATACTCAGGGATAAATGCAGGTAATTTTTTAAGCCTATTAAATTCCCGCCTATTTGATTAGGGAATATTCCAAAGCGGCTT
Organism: uncultured Melioribacteraceae bacterium; assembly: GCA_964516545.1. Lineage (GTDB taxonomy): Bacteria > Bacteroidota > Ignavibacteria > Ignavibacteriales > Melioribacteraceae > JAHISV01. The sequence continues at coordinate 3,799 of CAZEXO010000202.1, read as the reverse complement.
CGGCATGAATTATAGCCGTATCGAATATGGGTAGTTGACAATGTTCCTGTTTAACCAGCAGGGGAATTTCCGTGCAGCCTAACACTATTCCCTGGGCTCCGTTGTCTTCAAGTTTTTTTATGATTGCCAGATATTTTTCCAGGGATTCTTCTTTAATTATACCTCGGGCGAGTTCATTCATTATTATATCGAAAACAATTTCCTGATCGTTTAATTCGGGTACAATAACTTCAATATCATTTTGATGTAATCGTTTTTTATAAAAGTCCTCTCTCATGGTATAAGTTGTGCCTAACAGACCGATCCTAATTAAGGACGATTTTTTTATTTCGGCAATGGTGGAATCAATAATATCAATAAGCGGGAGTTTTATTTTGGACTGAACTTCATCAAACACTTTGTGCATTGTGTTAGTGGCGATTAATCCGAAATCAGCCCCGGCATTTTCCAATTTTTTTGCTGCAAGAACGAGATCATCAATAATCAGATTCCATTTGTCCTCTGTCCGCCACTGGTGATAATTCTCAAGATTAACACTGTAGATGATAATTTCAGGGTAACCGTAATCCCCGAATTTCTCAACATAAGAACGGGTGATGTGTAAATAATAACTTACTGTTGACTCAGGAGTCAACCCGCCAATTATGCCAATTTTTTTATGCATAGAAATATTCAGAATGAATTATAATTTGCCGATTAACCGGATTGATTAATTGCTTCTTCTTGATCCCGCGCCGCCGCCGCCGAAGAATATCGAAACGCCCAGCAAAAAACCCAGGTCATACCAGCCGCCCGTATTCGGGTAAGCATAAATTTCACAATCCGTAAATAAACCTACAATAAAAGCGAAGAGTGATATAAAACCATGAAGAAGTCCTGACCAGAATCCTGGTAATTCTTCGGGATTAACAACCGAGTTAGTCTGCACGGCACAGCTTGTGACCAGAAAAATAATTGCAGCTACGAGAATAAAAGTAAACAATAATTTTCCGGCAGATAGTTTGTTTTTCATAGTTCACCCTCAGATGTTTATGTAATGTTTAGATAACTTACCACGATTTTCAAAATGCTATTGTTTGTTGCGGTTTGATGAGTAGAATAATCGGTTTTTTCGGGTTAACAATCAAGAATTTTAATTGCTGCATTGAAGGTAACCTCCGTATACTCAGGTGAATAAAGTTATCGGTTTTGAAACTTATTATGTTGTTTTCATTACTCCTTTTGAAAATATTAACCGTGATTAAACACACAGTGTTTTTAAGGATCAGCAAAAGCGTGTAATTATATTTTAGTCTTTCCTTCAGCCAACAGATGTTTGACTATATTGATAGCGCGATCAATATCTTTATCATTAGTGTTCCAGTTGCATACTGAAACACGCATACAGCGTTTACCTTTCCAGAGAGTGCCTGAGAAAAATGCTTCGCCCGATGCAACAATATCCGATATTATTTTGTCTGTGTAAGTATCATGATCTGTTTCAGTAGCGTTTTGTTTATTGCTAAGAAACCGGACAAGTCCCTGATTGATTATCGGTTCCCAGACTAATTCAACTCCGGGCAGATTTCCTATTTCGGTTACAAGCCGATGAGCGTAATGACATGTTCGTTCAATCAGTTGAGCCACTCCCTGTTTGCCGAGCTGAGACAGAGCAGCATAAGTAACAAGACCGCGTCCGCGGTGTGACCATTCGGGAGTCCAGTCAATCTGGTCGCGGGCAACGGAATCATGTGTTAAATAACTTGCGCGGTGAGACATTGCCGCCTGATGAGCTTTAGAATCTCTGATAAAAGCATAACCGCAGTCATAAGGAACATTCAGCCATTTATGTCCGTCAACAGCCCACGAATCGGCAGACTCAACACCTTTAAGTAAATGTTTATATTCAGGACTTGCCGCAGCCCAAAGCCCGAACGCCCCGTCAATGTGAACCCACGCGCCGTATTCATGAGCAATCGGGATAAGTTCCTCATAAGGCTCAAACACTCCGGTATTAATATCACCGGCTTGCAGTAATACAATTGTCGGGTTGCTTTTATTTTTTTCCAACTCATCCGAGAGAACTTTTGCCTCTAAATGTTCCAGTTCATTCACAGGGATATCAATAATATTATCTTTACCGATTCCCAACAACCTCACTGTGCGTTCGATGGAACCATGCCGTTGATTGTTGCTGATTATACGAATCGGCGGCGCACCGGTTAAACCTTTTCTTTCGACATCCCAACCATGTCTGGATAAAATAGAATTCCGGGCGGCAGCGAGACAGGTAACATGAGCCATTGAGCATCCCGTAACAATAGCGAAACTGGCTTCCTGAGGTAAATCTAAAAGCTCTTTAAGCCATTGTCCGCAAACTTCTTCGATAACTGCTAGAGCAGGTCCGGAAGCGTATAAAGAAACGGGTTGGTCCCAGGTTGACGTAAGCCAGTCGGCTGCCAGTGCGGCAGGCAAAGAACCACCGACCACCCACCCATAAAAACGTCCCCTTGAGGTTCTCAATATCCCGCCTTTTACATCTGCAACTAATTCATCAATAACCTGAACGGCGTCTTTACTTTCTTCAGCGAGCGGATGACCTAACCGCTGACGTAATTCAGCAAGACTTGCAGTAGCTGAAACATTGGATTCCTCCAGGTTTTCAATATAGCTCAAAGCATGTGTGAGAGTAGTCTCAAGTAATTTTCGATAATCCATTTCAATATCCTTAATTTATTTTCACAACCGGTTTCCTGATATAACCGGTAAGTTTAAGTTAACATCTCCAATGATCGCTGAGAAATAATCAACCAGGTAACGTATGGGGGCGGCAACTTGTGTTTTGTTTGGTAATATCATTCATGTTTTTCAGGTATAACCATTGTGCTTTCTTTAACCGTTGAAAAAACGATACTGGTTACTGTTTTTAAAACCTGAGAGTTGCTGCGGATTCGTTCAATAAGTTTTTCCAGATTAGCTGTGCTCGCAGCGCGTACTTTCAGAACATAACATTCTTCACCGGCAACCGTGTGGCATTCGAGAATGTCAGGCTCTTCCTGACAAGTAAGCAATACGCTTTTTTTAGATTCAGTATATTCAGTTAAGGCTGGTCCGAGCGTGAGGCGAATAAAAGCCATTATGGGTTTACTCAAAGCTTCAGGGTTAACAAGGGCTACATATCCTCTGATGATACCTTTTTTCTCCAGTTTTTTTACCCGGTCGTGAACGGTGGAAGTTGTAAGTCCCACTTTTTCTGCCAGCGCTGCCATTGATAAGCGTGCATCCTCCTGAAGTGAGGTGATTATTTGATAGTCGATATCGTCAATCATTCGGTATTTCCCCTATGTTATCGTATATATTACGATATATTATTATTTATGCCGGATAATTTATGTGATAATCGGGAATTTGTCAATAGTTCGCAGGGAATAATTTTATAAGTTCAGTTTTGGTGGATTGTCTAGTCTGAACGCTCCGGATGAAGGAAGGAAGATAAAAGGATAGGAACAGAGATGTGCAACGGCGGGGGTGAAGAAAGGCGGAGTTTTTTTTGTCAGTTTACATTTCACCGGGTTTGCGGAAGGAATGTAAACTGTTCTCCAAAGGACTACTTGGGAGAAATGGTTAATTGAGGATTAGTGATTGGTGGTCAGCGGGTCAAGGGTGGTGAGGTTTGTTATTGGTCATTCGTGGGAATTCGTGGCGGTGGGTGTCATTTGTCATTAGTGGTCAGGGGAGGGATTTTATTGATACGGGGAAGAGGATTTGTGACAGAATGGCAGGGTTTTGTTTGGGTTTTGGGGAATTTGTGAGTTGCGTT
>CAZEXO010000201.1:0-7283 GCA_964516545.1 uncultured Melioribacteraceae bacterium | reverse complement strand
TGTGGATGTATTTGCTCGTCGATTACAGATACAGGAAAGAATGACGCAGGAAATTGCCGATACGTTAGAGAAATATCTGAAACCTCAGGGTGTGGCTGTTGTTGCCGAAGCATATCATATGTGTATGATGATGAGAGGGGTTCAGAAACAAAACTCTTATTCAACAACTAGTGCTGTTCATGGAATATTTAAGAGTGACGACCGAACCCGCGCAGAATTTTTAGATCTGATTTCACATAAAAGGATTTAAAATGACAAAAGCAATTTGGATAACAGGCGCAACTTCTGGTATCGGAAAATCGATGGCGAAATATTTTACTGAGAATGGCGAGACTGTTTTAGCAAGCTCCAGAAGAGCTGATGAATTAAGCCGTTTGTCAGAGAGTTTTCGGGAATTACCGGGCAAGATTATCCCCGTTCAACTTGACGTATCTGACATCGAACAGGTAAAATCGGTATTCGAAAATCTCAAGGATGAATTCAACATCACGGGATTAATAAACAACGCTGGTATTTCAAGTTTCGCTGAGGCGAGAGAGAATTCACTGGAAGAAATAAAAAAAATTATTGATACAAATTTGCTCGGCGCAATTTATCTTACACGAACAATCCTGCCTTCCATGATTGAACAAAAATCGGGAAGAATTATTAATGTTCTATCAGTTGCGGTGAAAAAAATTCTTTCGAGAAGCAGTATTTATTCAGCCTCAAAATCAGGTCTTGAAGCTTACATGAATGTTTTAAGGGAGGAAGTAAGAGAATTTAATATTCGGATTACTAATATATACCCGGGCGCGACAAAAACTCCCATCTGGCCTAACAGAGCTCTTGAAAAATATTCAAGCCGGATGATGAACCCGGATCATATTGCAAAAGTTATTTATGATTGTTATAAAATCCAGGAAAATATTGTTACCGAAGAAATAGTAATAAGACCACAGGGCGGCGATTTATGACGGAGCTGAAAGATAACATAGCAGTGATAACCGGCGCCAGCAGGGGAATAGGAGAGGCGATCGCCTATAAATTCGCTGAAGAAAAAATAAGTTTAGCCTTGTTTGCCAGAGACAAAAATAAACTAAGAGAAGTTGCCGACAAATGTCGTAGTCGGAATGTGGAAGTAATGGAATTTTGCGGGGATGTTGCTGAGGTGAAATTTGTGAATGAATCAATTGCGTCGGTATTAGAGAAATTGGGAAGAATCGACCACTTAGTTAATAATGCAGGTACAGCTGTATTTAAGAAATTTCTGGATACTTCACTCGAAGAATTCAAGTCACAGGTTGATGCAAATATGTACGGAGTTTTTAATTTCTCGAAAGCAGTGCTTCCCAATATGATTGACAACAATTCCGGATCAATCATAAACATTTCATCATTAGCCGGTAAAAACGGATTTCAGAACGGAACGACCTATTCAGCAACGAAACACGCGGTAATGGGATTCACAAAATCACTTTTTCTCGAAGTCCGCAAGTACAACATCCGTGTTGCGGCAGTATGTCCCGGATCTGTTCTGACTAATCTGATTTCCAATAATGAGATGAGTCCTAAAAATCCTGAAAATATTCTTAAACCGGCTGATGTTGCTGAAGTTGTTCTTTCGATAATCAAGCTACCAGTAAATGCTTTGGTCAGTGAAATTGAAATTCGTCCGACAAACCCATAGATCAGCAGAAATGAAATTAAGGAATGAATTGAAGATTGTTTTACGCAATTCTGATTTTTACTAATTTCTGATTATGCAACAAGGTCATCATTTTCGCAAAACAGTTTCAACATAAAAGAAATAAATTCTTTCAACCCTTTTATCATAAGAATTAGTAACAAAGGTAGAGTATTCTTATCCACATTTTTCAGCAAAATTTGTTGATTCTGTACTTGGACAATCGATGAATCTAACAAATAACTAAACCCTCAAACCCAAAAAAAATATAAGAATTCCCCCTAAACTATTTTCGAAATCTTTCGATAATGTAGTAAGCGCCCTTATAAACACACAAACCTCATAAGTAAGAGTTCATGCTCTTCTCCCAGGAAGGGTTGGTTTCCAGCCCTTCCTTCATTTTAAATAGGATTATAAATTCGTTCTTTGCCGGGATAGGAACTAAACAATCGTTCGTTATTTTCGATTATAAATTGGGTAAAAAATCTCCCGATGCATATTATTCCTAATATAGAAAAAAAGACCAGGTGGGCTCCTGGTCTTTTTGGTTTATTTGGGACATCATTGGGGGAGAATGACGTTAGAAACCTCTTCGAAATTCGTGGTTGCGCATTTTACGATCATAGTTGGGAAAGCAATCACGATCTTTTTTATGCTCTCTTCTGTTTTCTCTTTGAATTCTATTATCGCCAATGCCATCGAATTTTTCTGTCCACATTATTTTTTGCGATTCATCCAGTAATTTGTAAACGGAAAACCATTCATCAACTCTCATTTGTTTTATCTGTGAATGGAGTTCACTATTTTTCTTTGTCAGAGACTTAATACGGGACTCGTCGATAGAATTATTTCCCAGCATGTTTTTAATTTCCAGACGATTCTTTTCGATTTCATTTCTCAGATCAAGAACCTTTTTCTGATTTTCATATCTGAGGTTGTTGATTTGTTTTTCCTGATCCTCGGTTAAATTCAGCTCATCTTTAAATGATTGCTGCTGACCAAAACATCTTTGCGCAAAAAGATTCGTCGTGAATCCGAAAAATATTACTGTAGTTAAAACGAGTATTAGGGTTGATTTTTTCATCTATGCCTCCTTGATTAGGAAATTTGTAAGTTTATTTTTATAACTTAGACATGGTTCTTTAGCCGTTGGTTTAATTCACCGGAGATTAAACCATGGGAAGCAGATGACTGTCAAAAGATTTAAGAAATGTTTGGTATATGACTGAGATAAACGAAATTGAACTGGCGAATAAATTTATTGAAGGTGATGAAAAGGCTTTCAATCTTCTTGCGAATAAATACCAAAAGCAAATTTATTGGCATGCCAGAAGGATGACAGGCAATCATCTTGATGCGGATGAAGTTACACAGGAAGTGCTGATAGTATTGTACAAAAAATTAAAAGGATTCCGGTTTGAGTCTTCATTAAGCACGTGGATTTATAAAATTACATCAACCAGATGCATTAATCAGTTAAGAAGAAATAAGATGAAAAAATATTTGTTTCTTGATGACGATACTGCGAAAGAACTAAAAACCGATGACAATTTATTTAAGTCAATCGAAGATAAAGAAAAGCTGAAAAAATTGGATTCTGTACTTACCCGGTTGCCGGTCAAGCAGAAAGAAGTTTTTATCCTGAGAAGATTTGATGAATTATCGTATGATGAAATCTCGAAAATAACGGGTATCAGTCACGGAGGATTAAAAGCAAATTATTTCCATGCACTTAAAAAAGTAACGGAGATGATGGACAATGAATAAAAAAAGAAAATGGGTGATTAAATATTTAGCGGGAGAATCTGAGAATGACGCCGCATTTAGGGAGCTACTGAAATCCGATCCCGAGTTGAAAAAAGAATATGATGACGTCACGGGAAAACTTAGTTCTCTCGATACATCGAAAGGAATTGAAATTAATGAACAGTATTTTTCTACGATTCTTCCGGGAGTAAAAAATAAAGTTGAGAAAAAATCCGGGGTTGGAATTTTCGGAAGGAGTATTTTTGCCATATCATCAGCTATTGTTTCGATCATTCTGTTTTTTATATTCTCACCGGTTTCGTCATCAAACCAGCAGAGCGTCAATCTGTTTGATGAACTTCTTACTGATTATAATCAAGATGACATAATCATGGAAATAGAAAATAATCTTTCAATAACGGATTATTCCATGAGCATTGATGGTTATTCTGGTTATGAACAGGCGCTAATGGATTTTAATCTGGAGAACACAGTCATTTATGAGCAGCCAGGCTTAACCACTCTTTACTCAAATGAATATATTGAAAATATTTCTAATTCTGATTTAGAACGAATTTTAGCAGAGCTTGAAAATAAAAAATATTTTTAGGGTGTAAGATGAAAAATATATCTTTATTAATAATAGTAATAATATTGTCGACATCACTTTATGGACAACCAAAGCAGGATCGCGGGCACGTTGGGCTGATGCGGGAAAGACTTGAACAATTCGAAAAAGTTCGCCTTCTCGAAATTCTGAATCTTGATGAAGAGCGCGCGGTGAAATTTATAACACGCAGGAGCAATCATAGAGATATGATGCAGTCAATAATGGAGAAAAGACGAAAACTTATTGAGTATCTTCAACTGAAGATTTCAGATGAGAGTCTCACTGAAGATGAAATTAAAAATCTGACAGATAAGATTTTGAATATCGACAAAGAACTGGCGAATGAAAGAAATAAATTCATTACTTCACTTTCAACTTTGCTAACTCCAAGAGAGATTGCAAAAGTTGTTACTTTTGAAGATATGTTCAGGCAGGATGTCAAAGGGATGATTGAAGGAAAACAACGGAAGGGAAATCCAAGATAAATTTGTTTCAGGAACAATTATCTTTAGCATTTGTACAAACAAAAAAAAATTGAGAAAAAAATTACAGTTAGTAAAATCAGGTATTGATTTTCTGTAAATGTAAAACTATTTTTGTTCCTTTATTAGCGGAAGTGGTGGAATTGGTAGACACGCTACTTTGAGGGGGTAGTGCTTGAAAAGGCGTAGGGGTTCGAGTCCCCTCTTCCGCACTTGTTTTTCAGTTCATTAAAATAGGGGTAGAGTAATGAAAAAAATCATCTCATTATTCTCAGTCGTTTTTCTCCTCGTTATCAGCACTCCGGCTCAAGATATGGATCCTGAAGCAGCAAAGTTATTTAATGAAGGTAATAAAGCAGGAGACACTGGTAATTTTGAAGGCGCTCTGACGAAGTATAATAGTGCATTAAAAATCGCCGATGACCACAGAATCCACTACCAAAAAGGAATTATTCTTAAGAAACTAAGACGTTTCGATGACGCTGAAGAAGCTTTTAAGAAATGTATTAATAAAAAACCTGATTTCGCGATTGCTTATAATGGCATCGGAGGAACCTATTTTTCCAACGGTAAATTCCTCGAAGCCGCTGAAGCATTTAAAAAATTTGCAGAATTGAGTACAAACAATGCTCATAAAAAAACTGCCAGAGAATATATTTCCCGCTCATATACAAAATTGGGTGAGAACGCAAAGATAGATGGCAAACATCCTCAGGCAATTGAATACTTTAATGAGGCTGTAAAACATTTTCCTTTAGATGCAGCTTATCTTTTACTTGCCGAAGTATATGTAGACAATCTGAAATATGATGAAGCTTTAGAAGCTGCTGATAAAGCTCTGAATAATCTTTCAAAGATTCCAAAAGGCGGACCATTGTACTACAAAGGAAAAGCATTCTTAGGAAAAGGTGAATTACAGAAAGCTACGGAAGCATTTGAAGCCGGGAAAAAGGATAAAAACTATAAAGACCTGTGTGAATACGAACTCAAAATGATGAAACAATAAATTCTGAACCCCCGATCTTACGGGGGTTTTTTTTGCGACACGCTGCTCCGAAAATTACTATATTCGTGAAAAATCTTTTACTATCTTTAACACGGCAATCTTAATTTTCTCGAAGGGGAAGAATTATTATTACTTATACTTTATTTCTTGCTGCCATTAGTGTTTACTCAACTTTGTTATTTTATGAGAATCATTTTTTACGTGACAAAATTAATCGTGATTTCGTAAAGTCGATTGTGATTCTCTGCATCATTATTCTGCTTAATTATATCGATGATTTGTTTTTTGTTTATGCAATCGGTGGAGCCTCATTATTCATTATAACTTTATACGAAAAGAAACTATCACGCAGAACATTTAATGACTTTTTTCAACTGATCATCTTGTTTTCAGTTTTCATCTACTTGTTTGGTATTGAAACAAGAAAACTCATTCTTCTATCATTCCTGCTAATAAATATTCTCAAGACTTACGGGTTAATGGTTAGCTCAGAAAAAAATGAAAAATTTTCACCTATTGAATTTGCAAAGGTGATGATTATCTCTTTTGTAATATTATTTTTCTTTTCGTTCATATACTTAAAAATACCATCAGATAATATAGAATCGCTACTTGTTCTGATAGGCATTTCAGCCTTGATTTCAGGAGCTTATCTTGTTGCTGATGATAAGGTTCGTTATTTATTCATGAGTCCGGTGATTATTTTTTTGGTGCATATACTTTTCATAAATGAATCCGGGAATTTTAATACTCAGTTTATACTCGGAATAACATTTTCGGCATTCATCGCATTGATTTCAATTCGTCTTAAATTTTTAACAGTTAGCGGCTCCTTAACAACATTTATTCTGGCAGGTTTTCTTTTTGGACTTGGCGGAATTAAATGGAGTGTCCCTATTCTTACATTTTTTATTTTGTCGAGTGTATTGTCAAAAATCAGAAAAAAGCATAACGCAGAAATTGAATTATGCTTTGAAAAATCAGGTGTGAGAGATCATTGGCAAGTGCTTGCAAACGGAGGTTTAGGTTTTATTTGGATAATAGCATATACATATACATCGAACGAACTGTTTTATTTAATGAACATTGCCTCTCTGGCAGCGGTTTGCGCAGATACCTGGGCTACTGAAATCGGCACATATAAAAAAAATATTACATATAATATTTTGAATTTTCATCCGGTTGAGCAGGGCAGATCCGGAGGAGTATCTGTTCCGGGAACATTCGGTTCAATTTTGGGTTCAACCGCTATCGCGTTTTCAGGATTGGCGTGGGCTGAACTAGGAACTTTTGAATATTTCCTGATTATTATTTCCGCAGGTTTATTCGGTAGCATTGTTGATAGTATTATTGGGGCTACAATACAATATCAGCTTAAGTGTAACGTATGCAAAAAAATTACGGAAAGAAAAATTCATTGTGGTGTTAATACTGATTATCACAGCGGATTGGTTTTTGTGAATAACGATCTTGTTAACTTTTTTGCGGCGATTGCTGCTGTTGTTTTTATTATTTTTGTGATATATCCATATTGAGAATCTATGAAGAGAATAATATTTATTATCGCATTCATTTCTTTTTTTATACACGCGGCTCAGATACCGACTCCTGAGGAAATTCTAAGCCGTGCAGTCAACTTCTATAATGATGCTGAATATTCAAAAGCATTTGAGCTCTTTCAACAAATTCCAATTGATAACTCGGTTAATAGACTTACAATTGAAATTGCCGATTACTATTCAGCTGAATGTTTGTTAGCGCTGGGAATTACAG
>CAZEXO010000200.1:0-7295 GCA_964516545.1 uncultured Melioribacteraceae bacterium | reverse complement strand
ACTTATTCACAATCTGAATCATCCTTTCGGCTTCCATCGCTCCATCTGTGACTTATCTGTGCAATCTGTGGTTAAGCTTTTTCTCCCTCAGACATTTTCGAAATCTACATCATCCTTCCGTTTTCCTCTGCGCTCTCTGCGCCTTCTCTGCGTCCTCTGCGGTTAAGCTTTTTTCTTCGCAACCTTCCGCAATCTCATGAGCTGAGTAACAATCAATGACTCCCCCAAAAACTCAATAAAAAAATCCTCTATTTCCAATCAGCAAACCTGTCCTTTACTGTTTACCGCCCACTGTTACCACCTACCGTTAACCCGCCATTCCACTTGCCCGTAACCCGCATCATCCTTCCGCTTTCCCTTGCCTACCGCATTTATCAGCCTCTGGCTGAGGTAGGTTCGCTCCATCTGTGACTTATCTGTGCAATCTGTGGTTATACTTTTTCTTTTCCCCGGATAACCTTTCCACAACCTCAATCTCACAGACTGAATATAACAAATAAATCCCCCTCGCACATCAGTACGATTGCTCTTGACAATTCAATATTTAATTTGTTTTTCTGTTTTACCTCGCCTTAGGATTATTATTTTCTGACGGACAATTCAACCTCCCGAATAATAGTACGCTAATTTTTTTAATTCCTCATACGCAAAACCTTCACAGCGTTTGTTAAAATACTTTCCGAAAACTTATGCGCGCGTTTAATCTTTACATCCAGATCAAAAGGATTTTTTGTGTTCACTATATCAAAATATTCATCAATAGTCATGTCGTAAGAAATTAAGGGTAAATGTTCTGTACCGGAAATCGGGACAGGGAAGTCTGATCCGTTTACCAGCCATTCAGGCCTGAAACTCCGTACGATTTTTTCTATCAAAAATATTCTTGTCGCCATCATCAAAGCAGAGGTATCAGCCCAAAGTTTCGTTTGTCCATTCGTGTTACAGCTCTTGATAAACGAAATGAAACCATCCAGCGTGTTTTTGTCAGTAGGGAAGACCGGCGAGGCGCAATGAGCGGCAATTACTTTTACGCCATATTCAAGAGGCGTTTCGAGGTATTTGTAATTGTCACGCGAACTCTCACTCACACCTTCAATAAATGCATATTCGGGACCAACATGACAGAGAAGGGGAATACCGCTCGCCGCCAACATCTCGTAAAAAGGTTTGTGGTCATGATTCCAGACTTCAATATGCATCGCCGACGGAATCCATTTAAGAAGCACGGCATCGGTTTCATTGATTACATATTTTAAATCGGTTTCCCAGTGAGGATTATTCGGACTCACCGAAGCTCCTAACAAAAATTTTTTCTTCTTAACATTCTGGTCATTGGATTTTTGAAACCTTTCATTCAGTTCATTAATTTTTCTGTTGAGGTATTTATTCGATACATACAATTCCGTTTCAGGAATTTTTAATCCGTGTTTACCTCTCGGTTCGTAAATGGCATCCATCCCTAAAAGAACTACCGCGTCAATTTCTTTGGAATCGCCTAACAATTTAAAAATCATTTCAAAATAATCTGCTGCATTAATTTCATGATTGACGATTTTCCCTCCTTCTTTCTTCAGAAAATCTTCCACGGTTTTTGTAACTACATATCTAACAAGATATTTACGGGCATCGAACTTGCCCATGGGATTATCATGAATGTTATAATATATATCATTCTCAACATTCCTGATATCTTTTCCGTTGCCGAGAACATGACAATGCATATCGATTTTCATTTTATCCTCCTTTGTTAAATTGAAAAACTTTCAAACCGGGATTCGTCGAGTAAAAATATTTCTGCTTTACTTTCTTTAAGCCAGCCGCCCGTGTTATAAAATTCAAGTCCGGGAAGTTTCGGAGTTTTATAGGGATTATTTCTTCCGTAAGGATGATGAGTGTGACCGAATATTATTTTTTTCGGTTCAGCTAAACCAAGCGAACTGAGTTCTTTTTTAGTGGCATTGAAGAATACTTTGAACTTTTTCACCTGTTCATCATTATCAAAATACTTTTCATATTTACGGGGATCTTCGGCTTTAGTTACCAATGGACCTAAGATTTTTTTTATCAGACTATTGGGAAGAATTCTCATATACCATTTACATTCCAGGATATCTTTCAGTCGGGGCAGTACCGTATCCATTGTTTTTAGGAATACATCGTTCTTTTTCTCGTATGCCTCTCTTTCAATTTTATAGAATAATTCTGATACTTTTCCGGCGCTTCCAACACCTGTACAGATTAATGAAGTTAAAGGCACATTCCATTCCTCCAGTTCTTTTAATCCCATGTCATTGGGAATGTATGCCGATCCTCTTAACAATTCCGAGAGCAAAACCCAGGCAGTCTCTAACATATGCCCGTGTGTTACCAGAATGGTTTCATTGCTTGTCTTGATGTAAAGGTTCGGATATGCAAGAATTATTTCCGGGTTCGTGGCGTTTAAATCGAATAAACCTTTGAGGAATATATCTCCGTAATTACCCTCCTCGTTCGGTTTTACTCCCTTTAGTTCAACCCTGGATGTATTTGTAAGATCAATTGTTCCGGCTTGTATTCTGACAAATGGTTTTGGAGGTCGTCCGGCGGAAAGATTACCGATAATACTGATATCCCATTGCAAACCGTCCCATACCTGTTTATCATGATTACCGGGTATGTAAATTACTTTTCGTGCGAGTTTATCAGAACTGATCTGTCTGAAAAAAGGCTGACCGATTTTTATTGAACTATCAATTGAGTTAATAGAAAAATCCAGAATGTCGCCTGCCAGAACAAGACAGGTAATTGGTTCTTTGTTGGTGAAATTAAAGATGCCTTCCTTCAACTTTTGGTATGCACCCGAAGTTGAGAATGTGTTGTTGGCGTCAACTAATCGGGAAGATCCGTCGCCGAAATGTAAATCCGAAAGAATAGCAATACTCATTTTTTCCTCCGTTCTTGTTAAATTTTTAAAATGTTTACCTAATAGTACAATGAGGATTTTTCGAAAATGAATATCTTGTATTGCTTATCCGCATTGTCTAGGTAAAAATATCTGTCACTACTGATACGATAATGTCGAGTAAACCGTTTATAAATCTGTTTGCTGATAGTTGAGTAATTCCTACACGCTTGAGAGCTTCCAGAACGGCCAAATCTTTTTTGCCTTCGAGTAGCCACTTGAAATCATCGAGAGAAAGCTCCCCCTTTTGCAGCAGATTTGTCCAGCGTTTAAGATCCTCTTTTGTCTTATTTAAAAATTCCTCAGAATCGGCAAGGGCATCATCTTTCAAATCAGCCCAACTGGACTCAACATATTCGCCGATTTCTTTTTTAAGCTGTTCCCATAATTCATCAAACTTTGACATGATTTTATTCCTATGTTATTTAATTTCAATTAATTATTCTGCTTTCGCACCTTCATATTCTATAATTGTATCAAAACCGTCCGATACTAATCCTTTTACTTCTGTGATAAAAGTAACGCTTAGAGTTTGTTTCTCTTCCCATCTCTTCAAAAATCCGCCTAGAGAATTCTTTTCAGAATCTTTAATTATTTCCCATTGTTTTGCACTGATTTCATTATTTGGTCTTCCGGCTGAATATTCATAAGCTTTCTCAAGTTTTAATTTCATGTCGTTAATTGCAGCCTGATGAGACGCTGCCGGGTCGATAGCTTTATCCATAAGTATCAACGCTTCTGCTTTAAGAGATGTAGCTAGTTCATATTCATATTGATCATAAACAGGAACAGAACAACTTATCAATACCAAGAGACTAATAAGAGAACATAAATGTTTTTTTAGTAAGTACATTGCTTTTTTCTCCTCTAATATTTATTTAATCATTTTTTCAGAAAAAGTAGCACCATTCATTTTCTTGAAAATGACACAAATTACAATGTCAATTATGTAAAATTCATGATGCCGCTTTTGCTAAACATGTTACAATCCGTTGTTATCTTAACCAAAATGATTTCTATACATTTTTCGGTTGATAACCGTAAATATGAACTGCTCTGCTCGTTGCAGTATCCCAGGTAACCTTTACATATTTACAGTTCAGTATTGGGATCAATGACACTAATGAATTATTGTCTGTAGTTTTAGAGCACAGAAAATTTGTTGAACTATAGAATTGAATACTATTCGGTATAAAATAATTTCCGGAGAATCCGAAGTCGATGAGGAGATAATGATCGATCCAGGCGCTTTGTGTTGTAATACTTTTTGCACTTTTCTTAACATCAAGTTGAATGTCTGATTCAATTTTTTTTACCAGAGTCTTACCTAGTTCTTTTTCAACTTTTGCGGATATTTCCATCTTTGATGCCATAGCTTTTTCCTCCATTTGTTGTTAAAGAGTTATTTTGATAAAACTACCGAACAAGATTATATATGCGAAAACAATCATTTAGCAGTACAAATAAAAAGTTTATTAAAGTTTCTGTTTCTTCTCCTAAAATTGAATTGCCAGGCAGGGAGGATGAAAAGTTTAATTCTACTTTGTCTCTTTAAGTCCCGGCGATTTATTCGCATAAGTATTTTTACAATCGAGTGTTTCCTCTCTTCATTTTATGTGCAATAAAATCCGCTGGAATATAACAAAGGCGCTTCGGGTGTTCATCAACATGTTGGATAAAAACAAATTCTTTAAAGGTGCAGGGTGAAACTTAAACTGTAAACAGTGCCGTTGTTAACTATCATCAGTAAACAAGGATAAATATGGATACGGGTTATTTAATCTTGGGAATCAATCCCAATCCCTTTTTTATTTTACCTCCTTAACAGGCGATGTTAAATCTTCTGACGATATTACGCTCTGATATTTCATGAAATTTACATATGAAAAATCTTTCTCATCCCAGATGCGGGCTATTTCGTTCATATATTTACAACTGAGATTCACGGCTTTTTCGAAATATTGCATATAACTAAAACCTGTTTTGACATTTTCAAAATATCTCAAATAGAATTCGGTACTTTCGATATTATTCTTATGATCTTCATAGTATCCCAGTGCTTTTGCTATAGGACCTATATCATCCATGACTTTGAAAGCGAAATGCATTCCTTCAATCCAGCTTTCAATATAGTCTTTATCAATTTTATTGTATCCGGCCTTACTTATTGCTAAAGAATACATATTACAAAAGTAATCAAGATTGAAACCGAGTTTATCAATATTGATAAGTTCACTCGGTAGAACTCTGTCCAGATTTGTACTTTTTCTTAATTTAGCGAGAAGAAATACATCTTGATATACTTCGCATTCGGAATGGTCCTTTGATGTTTTTAGTGAACGATAATATGGACCTGCTAATTCTCTCACAAGTCTATGTATGAGCTGATCGGCGGCAATATGTGTTACATATCCAAGTATAAATGCATACACTGCATAATTAAAATCATTTAAAACGATCTCGCCATTCTTGATATCCGAAAATGTCAAATTAGTTTCTAGAAGGTAAAATGGGAAAAGATTTGCCCGTGTAGAGTGTAAGAAAAATGACGCATCTTCTTCCTGAGGATTTAATTCACTTATAAAGGGACGAACAAGTAATTGTTCGAAAGCGGCCTTTACTAATCTTGAGGTCTTGTAGCTTGGCAAATCAGGACCTAACGAACCCAGATAAAATAAATTATTTTTTGACATGATTATGTCGAAGAGTTCAGGATTACTATCTTTTTGTTTTTGGTACGCTGTATGGGCAATAAGAATATGTGCTAAATTTGCTGGCATATTTCCTCCTGGTAGTAATTAAATTATTAATGCACAAACCTTTCCTTAATCCGGAACATGAAAACTATTACTCAGTGCATGTTTTCATATCTAATTACGATGTACAAATAAAACGTATTACCATTTTCATCTATGAGCACAATTGAGTATGATGTAATCTTCATTATTCTGATGAACCTTCAATTTTTACGTCCACCTGAGGTTTATCTTCAGGATTTCCCTTTCTTTTTATCCACCGAAAAAATGTTTTTATGTATTTCATGATCGGTTCAACAAATTTTACTAATAAGACACCCGCAGTACTTAAGTAAAAAAGAAACTCTGAAAGTAACCACCTTAAATACCTGAATGGTAATATCCACCAATCGCCAGACTCAACCTCAATAGTGTTTACTATCGAGGTAATTTCAATTCCATCAAATACAAAATCGAGACTGATTTTCCCTTTAGATTTCGCCATTATTTCCCAATAGAGAAAATTCTTTGTTTTTTCTATCGGCTCAATTTCTACATCAGAATTATGAATGATAATCGGATTCAAATCACCTTCATGAAAAATTGATGGTAAACCTTTAACTGTACCATTTTTCAGTATTATGTCAAGTCTAACTGTGTCTTTTTTATAAAGAAATAATTTTTTAGGAAGCGTTATTTTAATAGATGACTCTTTTATTTTTCCCTTTGTACTGGATGTTAAAAATTTATAAAAATTCATATAGTTTTGTTGGCTTGTTATGGATTCCGGAAGAGCGATATTAATGTTTTCCGCCATTAATAATTTTTTTAGGATGGATTCATTGAATTTCTCATTCATACTGTTTATTTGCTTTTGCAAATCCGCATTCTTTGTTTTCTCCCTATTACATTCTTCTTTTGCTTCCTTAAATTTTATCGTTTCCATGTCCAGTTGATCCGCTGCTTCACGAAATTTAGTTGGTAGTAATTTCAATAAAAGCTCATACTTTTTTTTATAATCAGTTGTATCATTAACTGATCTGAAAAAACAAAGTCCGCTTGATTGAATAAAAAAAAGAAATAAGGTGATTATTATACTTTTTCGCATATTGATTTCTCCCTATAAGATACAGAATCAATGCATTGCTAATTTCATTATAAAACCTCATCTGGTATTTACGGTCAATCAATTACGTCAGGACACTGCTGCAATCTGTTTCTGTTCAAATCCGTTTATCCACAAGGAATCTTGTTCCATGCAACTGTTAAATATGTAATTCACGCTGAAGTTTAATTGAACTCGTGAATCAAAGGATAAAGAACATTTCCTTGTCATCTCTGAAGAGTTTTTCTGAACAGTAAAATGTTTTCTGAAGTATTTTCTTTTCAGGTAATCATGAATGGTGAACGCGAGAAATATAATGAATAAATTTCCATTTCGCATCAGTATGATTGCCATAAACTATTTAGCCTTTCAGCAATTCCCATCCTTGACCACGAATGACCACTCCTGACTACGAATGACAAAAGAAATGCATCACTATTCCACAGCTCTTTTCCTATTCCTCTTTCCATAATCTTACAAGCCGCAACGCGGCGACACATTTGTTTTCTCAAAA
>CAZEXO010000199.1:3672-7367 GCA_964516545.1 uncultured Melioribacteraceae bacterium | reverse complement strand
AATGTAATTGTTAAAGAAAAAATCGGTAGGTTCGACTACAAACATGGACTGAAAATTCCTATTGAAGATTATATTGAAATGGAAATGAAGAATCGTCAGGCTGAATCATGGGAAGCCTTGGTCAACAAATACGAACTCAAATCCGATGAGGAAGAATTTCAACAATTAATAAGCAGCATCACAAACATTGATATTCCATTACCAAGCTCATCAATATTCAGTATTTTCGGACCCCCGAAGATCAGCCTGAGAGTTAACGGGTCAGTTGATATTCACGGAGCCTGGCGAAATGAAACCACGGAAGGCGTAACAGCCTCTCTGCTTGGCAATACGAGAAATGAACCTGACTTTAAACAGCAGGTGAGAATTAATGTTCAGGGAACGGTTGGTGATAAACTTACACTTTCTGCCGACTGGAACACCGAGCGTGATTTCGAGTATGAGAACCAACTTAAATTACAGTACAAAGGTTACGAAGATGAAATAATCCAGAGCATTGAAGCCGGTAACGTTTCCTTGCAGGCATCTCCGTTAGTTGGCGGCAGCGAGGCGCTTTTTGGTATCAAAGCAAATTTCAAAATGGGACCGTTCCAGTTAACTGCTCTCGCGTCGCAGAAAAAAGGTGAAACAGAAGAAGTATCTTTATCAGGAGGTTCTAAATCTCAGACATTTGAAATAAGAGCTTATGATTATTCCAAAAACCATTACTTCATTCATGAGGTTTTTGCAGACAGAGAAAAAAATATTTTTAATGATATCTACGGCAACCCGACACCAGTATATCGTTTCCCGGAATATAAAATAAAGGATTTGGAAATCTGGAAATCAATAACCGGGTTGGTTGACCCTAATGAGCGCAGAGTAAATGCTTACATTGATCTTGAGTCTAGAAACAACGACAATAAAAGATACCCGGCTGATTTACGAGATCAAAACCAGGAATCTGTTGCAGGCGAAAAAGTAATTGGTACCAGGTTTAAAAAACTTGAAGAAGGAACCGACTACACTATTAATAAAGATGCCGGAGTAATCAGTTTTAATATCTCTATCCAAAACGAAGAAATTATAGCAGCTGCGTTCAAGATGGAAGGATTGTTTTCAACTCCTAATGACGATATGTATTACGGTGAATTTATTCAGGATGCATCGGCGCAGGGAGATTCTATCCTGGTTTTAAAACTCATTAAACCCGCGAATCTTCAGCCATCATTTAAAAAAGCCTGGAGTCTTCAGTTAAAAAATATTTATCCTATCGGCGGCAAGGATGTTAAAAAGGAAGGTTTTGTTCTCGATATTAAATATAAAGTGGAAGGTCAGGAAGCAAGAAATGATTTCAACGGAACAAAACTACTCGAAGTTTTTAGTCTCGATAAAACCGATGAGAGCGGAACAAGCACTCAACCTGACGGAGCTTTTGATTTTTACCCCGGACGTACGATAAACACCGGTACGGGTGAAATTATTTTCCCGGTACTTGAACCGTTCGGGCGCGATTTACCGGCTCAGTTGCCTGATACTTTACAATATCTTTCTGTTTATGATACAACAAACACTATTGCCCGAAATGACAGAGCCAAAGATAAATTTGCGATAACCGGTGAATACTCAGCGGCTGTTACATCAATGTTCCAGATTGGTTTTAATGTTGTGGAAAACTCCGTGAAAGTATTTTTCAATGGTAACGAACTTGATCCGGGAATTGATTATACGGTTGATTATCTGCTTGGACAGGTTCGCATAAGAAAAGAAGAAGCTCTTGTACCCGGCGCTGATTTAAGAATAACTTACGAGAAAAACGATCTTTTCCAGATGGCTTCGAAAACTATGCTGGGTTTGAGAGGTATTTATGAATTTAACGAAAGGACAAAACTTGGTTTTTCATATTTAAGTCTGAATCAGCAAACCCTGAGCGATAAAGTGAGAATCGGCGAAGAACCAATGAATAACTCCATAATGGGTGTAGATTTTACAGCCGATTTTGATTTGCCGTTTATCACCAAAGGGCTGGATTATTTAATGTCTACACGTGAAATGTCCAATTTTAAAATCAGCGCTGAATATGCTTATATAAGTCCTGAACCCAACACAAAAGAAAGTAAAATCAAAAATGATAATGGAAAAAGTATAGCTTATATTGACGACTTTGAAGGAGCGAAAAGAATAATTCCCATTGGGGATAATTATTCAGCCTGGACTGATATCAGTATTCCGAATAATTTACCAAATCTGGAAGGGCTCGATCGTTGGTCGCAAATGGGCTACAAAGCAAAAACTTACTGGTTCAATGTTCTTCCTTCGAATGTGAACGTGTATGATATTTGGGGAAACAGAAAATCAGTTCCCCGCGAAGATGAGCAGCAAACAGTTTTAGACCTTATAATCGATCCCACTCAGAGGGGTACGTATAACTATAATCCAACTCTTGATTCCCGAAGAGAAAACTGGGGCGGTATGATGAAACGTCTTTCATCTACAGCCAGTAACCTGATTGATGAGAATATTGAATTTATTGAGTTTTGGGCAAATGTGGAACTCGCACCTGAAGGAGGAGCGATTCTATATATCGATCTTGGGCAAATCAGCGAAGATGTAATCCCGAATGGTGAGCTTAATACTGAAGACATAAATTTCAATGATCAGATTGATCCGGGTGAAGATGTGGGAATGGACGGAATGACTGATGCTCAGGAGCAGGCAGAATATGGTTCCGCATTTGAAGACCCAAGTAATGATAATTTTTCTTTTAGCAGATCTCCTATTGATTACACTCATATTAATAAACCTCAGGGAAGCGCTTCAAATGTTGACAGACTAATGCCTGATACGGAAGATCTGAACAGGAACTCGAACCTCGACAGACTAAACAGTTATTTCAGGTATGCTATCCCTCTTGATACAAACAGGGTATCAAATCCATTTGTTGCCGGGGGCGGGTTTGTTGAAGGCGGCAAATGGTATTTATACAGAGTGCCTCTTAAAGACTGGACTGAAAAAATCGGCGATCCGAGTTTATCGATTGTTGAAACCATAAGAATCTGGAGCCGGGGACTTGATGGCGCGTTGCACGTGAGAATGCTTGATATTAACCTCGTGGGTAATCAATGGCGTAAATTACTCGTACCCGGAGAAGTAACTGAAGATGATGAAGTTCTGTCGATATCCATTATCAGTCTAGAAGATGATCCTGAGTATTGGAGTCCACCTGGTCTTGAACAGGAGCGCGACAGAAGCAACACTGAAGAAAAAGTACTGAAAAATGAACAATCTCTTAAGATGGAAATAAAGGGACTTGAAGAGGGGAAAAAACGTGAGATTGTTAAATATCTTTATCGTCCTCTTGATCTTTTTAATTATAAAGAAATGAAAATGTTTTTCTGGGGCGATAGCATTCCCGGACCTGATAGGCTTGGTCATGTTGATCCAATTACACGGGAACCCAATGCTGAAGTTTTTTTCAGATTCGGCGCTGACTCACTTAATTATTATGAATATCGGGCGCCCATTGAACCTAGTTGGCAGGAAATGGAAATTAAATTCGCGGATTTAACTCCGCTCAAACAAATTCCTGATTCTTTAAGAGAAAATATTCCGGTTGAAGGTAAACCCGGTCATTATTACAATCTTAGAGGTAAACCTACATTAACCGGTGTAACTTATCTTTCGATCGGAATTCTTAATCCAACCGATGTAGGAAC
>CAZEXO010000199.1:0-3662 GCA_964516545.1 uncultured Melioribacteraceae bacterium | reverse complement strand
ACAACAAGTCCGGTTGAAGGTGAGATATGGCTGAATGAATTACGTGTTCTTGACGCTGACAATACTCCCGGCTGGGCTTACAAAACAACCGCTTCTCTGAAACTTGCTGACTTTATTAAAATTGATGTTAATGCCGGTCAAACAGACCCGAATTTTCATAAACTGACTGAAAGATTCGGAAACAGAATTGACTCGCGCGATTGGGGATTAACGGCAAATATAAATCTGCTTAAACTGATTCCCTTCAATTTGTCGGGAAGTAATCTTAATGTAAGTTATTCACGAAAAGAGACTATTTCAAAACCTATTTTTGTCCCGGGGACAGACATTAAAGTTGATGAAGCAGTTGAGAGACTCGCGGTTACTCAGCCGGATATTTCTGCCGATTCTCTTGAAACTCTGAGAAAAAATAAAAGAACAGAAACTGAAACCATGTCTGTTTCAGAAACATGGACGCTTTCGAACATAAAAATCAGAATACCTTCAAACGCATGGTATATCAGAGATATAATAAACGGTTTTTCATTTTCGTTTAATTACAATACTCAGAGCAGCAGAAACCCGACAACACTTACAAATACTGCCTGGAGATGGGATGGTACCGCCAATTATAATCTGAACCTCGGAAATGATAAATTCTTTGAACCGGCAAAAATTCCTGTGATCGGATACATTTTCGATCTATTGCCGGATTATAAAACACTGAAGATTTTTTACGTGCCTCAAACATTTACTCTGGGCATGAATGTTAACAGAAGAAAATCGTTCAATCAGAGCAGGACTATTGAAAGAGATTCGATGGGTATTGGCAGGCTTATTGCTCCAAATATTCAAAGAGAATTTACTTCAGGACGAAATGGATCTTTTTCATGGAGAATTACCGACGGCGGATTTTTGAATACTACTCTTAGTTACAACTTTAGTATAAAATCTTCTCTTTCATATCTCCTTGTTGACGAGTTCTTTGCTGGTGAGGATAAACCGCCTATTCAAGTTGAAAGACCTGAAAGTGAAATTTGGCACGACATTTTTTCGCGCGATCTTTTCGGCAGAGATTATGACTACACTCAGTCTGTTGATATCAAATTCAAACCGAAATTACCGCAATGGGGTGATCTTGACAGAAACATACAAATTCAGGCAGGTTACACTACAAACTATAACTGGCTAAATAATTTTCAACAGGAAACTTTAGGACGCAGCGCTAAATTTACAAGCAGGTTCAATGCAAGTATCACAATCAAATTAAAACAAATATTCGATCCGCTCTTTGAGAGTGATGAAACTAATAAATCCCAGGTGAAAAACCCGGCTCTTGGGTCAGGTGCGCCAACCAGACCAAACCAAAGAAATTTTAATCAGCAAAAACCTGATCTGAATATCAATAATGTAGATGTTGATTCTGTTTTGGCAAAATCGGATTCACTCAATACTCAACGTGATTCCGTTCTTACACCGGAAGTCTACCCGGATGAGTACAAAGAACCATTCTATAATATTGCCTTACGCGAGTTGAAATATGGCGTGAGATGGGTATTTTTTGATTACGACCAAATCACAGTTACTTATAATCATGAAAACTCTTACGGCGCCGGCGGACTGAGAGCAGAAGGAAATGGATTCAGTAATTTCTGGGGTTATAAATATCATGATTTCAACGGACCATCAAGATTGTTTATGTTAGGCATGTCCTATGACGCGGGACCACGAGCGCCGAACGGTACAATTACAGACAACAGTATTCAGAAAAACATTTTTGATCTCAAGACTTCGCGTAAATTATGGGAAGGAGCCAATCTCAGTATTAATTGGCATTTGGATTTCGGAACGAACGGGCAATCGAGAATAACAACCGATTCTCTCGGCTTCATTAAGGCTACTGAAATTTCTTCCACAGGTACCCTGAACAGATCATTTATAAGTTTTCCGAAAACGTTTATTTTTTCATTCCTCGGCGGAAAAGAAATGAAAGATGTGCGTCAACTTTATGACCCGGATAGTGAAAACCCAACAGCTTCACTTTCCGACGCGTTTGCAACGGGATTTGAAACGTTGCCGCTTTTATCCAAGATTCCGGGATTCAGCTTGCTGGCAAAATATATACCCAGACCAAACTGGAGTCTCTCATGGTCGGGAATTGAAAAAATTGATATCTTCAGTTTCGCTGATAAGGTTTCTCTGAATCATGCTTATACATCAAGTTTTTCTGAAGGTTGGAAAATTAACACTGATGGCACAAAAGAAGTGCAGACTCAAAGAATTGATTACGGATTTTCTCCGCTAATCGGTATTACTTTTAGCAAAAATAAACTTTTAGGCGGCGACTTAAATACATCCTTCAAGTACTCCACAAGATCAACATATAGTCTTGCCATTGCCACCCGTAATATAACGGAAGATTATTCAACCGATATTACTGTTTCATTAAGCTATAATTTGAAGGGATTCGAATTACCCATGTTCGGAATTGCCTTTAAGAACGATCTCGAGGTATCAATAAATTATACAAGCGGAAAAAGTTCTACTGTTCTTTACAACATGGATGAATGGCTGGACAAAGACTCAGATTTTGCCGGCGTCGCTCAAAACGGTCAGACAAGAACTCAAATGGAACCAAGATTAAAATTCCAAATGAGTCAAACGGTAAGCGCTTCACTTTTCTATAGGCGCACAACATTCGAACCGGAAGGAGCAGCCCGAACACCGGGAACGACGACGAATGAAATGGGACTTGATGTTAACATTTTAATTAAGTAATTACCAAACGATAATAACAACCTTGGGAGTTTCAGATGTCCAAAGGAAAAATACTCTGGGTCGATGATGAAATCGATCTCTTAAGATCGCATATTCTTTTCCTCAAACAAAAAGGATATGACCTGGACACAGTTAATAACGGAGAAGATGCTGTTGCTAAAGTAAAAGAAACAGATTATGATTTAATTTTTCTTGATGAAATGATGCCCGGTATCGGCGGACTTGAAACACTATCAAGAATAAAGGTCATCAACCCGAATATTCCCGTTGTAATGATTACAAAAAATGAAGAAGAAAGCCTCATGCATGACGCTATTGGCAGCCAGATAAATGATTATCTTATCAAACCTGTTGTTCCGTCTCAGGTATTACTTATCTGCAAGAAAATATTAGAAAGCAGAAAAATCTCCGGTGAATATGTAACTAAAGATTATTTACAGGATTTTGGTGAAATAGGCCGTCGGTTAATGGATGAACTGGATTATGAAGACTGGTTTGATATTTATAATAAATTAGTTAACTGGGATCTCAGGCTCGACTCTCATTCGGAAATTGATCTTCGTACCACACTAAACGATCAGCGAAAAGAGTGTAACAAAGAATTCAGCAAGTTCATCGAAAATAATTATTTGAGTTGGATAAACAATCCGGACGATTATTATTCTCCGACTTTATCACCTCAGGTGATTTCAAAATATGTTGCTCCCCATCTTAAGAACTCAAAAGGTCCGGTTTTTCTTTTTGTTCTGGATTGCCTTCGCCTTGATCAGTGGCTCATTATCGAAAATCATCTTCGGGAGTTTTTTAATATCAGGAAAGATTTTTATTTATCAATTCTGCCGACAGCAACTCCATATTCACGAAATTCAATTTTTGGCGGAATTTATCCTGTTGAGATAGCAAAA
>CAZEXO010000198.1:0-7389 GCA_964516545.1 uncultured Melioribacteraceae bacterium | reverse complement strand
ATGTTCTTTAATTCCATGAGTAATGAAGCCGTTAATGTTTACAGCGCAAATATAAAGATAATCCATCATACAAAACTATTGATTGCCGGACGATTAGCCGCGTTTATTCGATCTTCCGTAATCAGAAAAATTAAAGGCCGGAAACGCGTTATAATTGAGTGTGAATTTTTTACCTGACAGATGAAGTTGTTTCCCTCTGTAGGCAATCATCGCGGCGTTATCTCCGCAATATTCCATGTCGGGAATAATAAGACTTTTACCGAATGATCTTGCGAGATCGGTAACTTCTTCGGCAAGCGATTTATTTGCAGCTACTCCCCCAACAATTGAAATGGAATTTACGTCATATTCCTTCAACGCTTTTATAATTTTTCCCGAGAGAGCCTTAACAAGCGCATACTGAAACGAGGCTGCAATATCAGGTAAATCTGATTCCGGAATATTTTTCTCATCGGAATAATTTTCCTGAATATGACGAAGCACCGAAGTTTTTAATCCGCTGAAAGAAAAGTCATATTTATTTTTGCATTGAGCCACCGGGAAACTAATACTTTTTTTATTTCCATTAAGCGCCATTTTCTGAATTTTTGGTCCACCCGGATAACCAAGCCCGATCAATTTTGATACTTTATCAAATGCTTCTCCCGCCGCATCATCTATCGAAGTGCCTAATAGTTTAATTTCAAGATGACTTTTTACAATCAATAAAAGTGTATGCCCTCCTGAAACGACGAGACACAGATAAGGAAATCGTGGTTTTTCTTCCATAAGAAAACCTGAGAATATGTGTCCTTCGATATGATTTACAGGAACGAATGGTTTATTAAGCGAATAAGACAAACCTTTGGCGAAAGTGAGTCCGATTAATAAAGCTCCGATTAATCCGGGTCCTGCTGTTGAAGCAATAACGTCAATCTGATCGAGAGATAAATTTGTTTTTTCAAGAGCTTGTCTGAGTAATGGCGATATAATTTGGAGATGTGCCCGGCTTGATAACTCGGGCACAACTCCTCCGTAATTATTATGGAAATTCTGTGATGCGATTAAATTTACTTTCAGAACATCGCCGGAAATAATCGCGACTGATGTTTCATCACATGAGCTTTCTAAACCAAGAACATTCATCTAGTTGAACTTAAAAATGCTTGTTGCGATTGTAAATGCCATATTTGGATTTTCCTGAAGACGACGCATAGAATAAGCATACCATTTTTCACCAAACGGAACATAGATACGAATTTTATGTCCGTCATTATTTATTTTGTCTCTGAGTCGCTCAGTGACACCGTATAACATCTGGAATTCATATTTATTTTTGGGAATTTTTTTCTCGGCTATAATTTTGTACGATTGTTCAGTCAGCCACTTATCGTGAGTTGCAATACCAACATAATTTCCGTCTTCAAGCATGAGCTTCAGTATTTTCATATAATTATCACGAACCTCCTGTTTACCTTTATAAGCGATTTCTTTCGGTTCGATGTAAATTCCTTTACACAATCTATAGTGACCGCCTATTTTATTAAGAGCTGCAACATCATCGAAAGTTCTTCGTAAATAAGCCTGAACAACAATTCCCACATTATTCGGGAACTGTTCTCTTACGCGTTTATAGAGTGCGATTGTTGTTTCAGTATAAGGAGAATCCTCCATATCGATTCTTACGAAATTATTTTTCAGACTTGCATATTTAACCACATCATGTATTAATTCATAGGCAAATTCGGGGTCGATGCTTAAGCCGAGTGAAGTGGGTTTAACAGAAAGATTGGCATCAAGTTTATTTTTTTCAATTGCGTCAAGAATTTCGAGACATTCTCTCTTTGTCTCAAGAGCCTCTTCTTTTGATGAAATCGCCTCGCCTAAAAAATCCATTGTTGCAACAATACCTTTTGCATTCAATTCCTTTACAACCTTTACACCATGCTCTAATGTTTCGCCCGCAACATATTTTTTGGCAAAAATACCAACGAATTTTTGCGGTAATAATTTTATAACTTTTACCAGTATTTTATTAATGAACAGCACTTCATACCTCCAGGTATAATAATTCAAAAATAACAGTTAAACTTAAGTTCGGTTCAACACTAAAGCAATGTTTGCTTTTGGGTCAATGATTAAACCGTACTTTTGATGACCGATAAAACAAAGTCAACACGATTTTTCAGATCCGCTCTGACACCATTATTTTCGATTATGAAATCTGCTCTCTTTCTTTTTTCCTCCTCGGACAATTGGTTTGATATTCTCTTTCTGATTTCGTCTCTTTGTAACCCGTCTCTTTTTTCTATACGCGATATTCTTATTTCTTCTTCAGCCGATACCAAAATAATGTAATCAAAGTGTTTTACCCGCTTTGCCTCATAGATAAGCGCTGATTCAACAAATACCAGATCACTTTTTTTGAGTGACTCTGACATTTTTTCTTCAATGATTTTAATCGTTCTCGGGTGAATTATTGAATTTAGAATTTCCAGTTTTTCAGGATCGTTAAATACAATTTCCGCGAGAAAATTTTTATTCGGTAAATCACCAGAAAAACTTTGTTTCCCAAAAGATTGTATCACTTCTTTTTTCACTTCGGGATTTTCGTTGAGAAGATTTTTTGCAAGAAAATCAGCTTTTATTACAGGATATCCTTTTTCCGAAATAATTTCACAGACGGATGATTTTCCGGATCCGTAACCGCCGGTGACCGCTATTTTTAATTTTCCAGACATTTATCCTCAGAAAGATTATGAAAAATAAAAAAACCCGATCTCAATTAAAAATCGGGTTTTAATAATTACAAAAAAAAACAATTACTTAGCATAAGCAATTTTTCTTACTTCGCGGATTACCGTTACTTTAATTTGTCCCGGGTATTCCATCTCTTCCTGAATTTTAGTGGATATATCATTCGCGAGTTGATCAGAGAAATTATCATCAACTTTATCAGGTTCAACAACAACTCTTATTTCACGACCAGCCTGAATTGCATATGTTTTGGCAACACCTTCAAAAGACTTTGCCAGGGCTTCGAGATTTTCGAGTCTTTTAACATAACTTTCGAGAGGTTCGCGTCTTGCGCCCGGACGAGCTCCGCTGATCGCGTCAGCAGCCTGAACGAGAGCTGCAATCGGATGTTCCATTTCAATATCTTCATGATGACTTCCAATCGCATTAAGAACAATCGGATGCTCGCGATATTTTTTCGCCAGTTCAAGTCCGAGTAAAGCATGCGGACCTTCAACGCTTTTGTCAATTGTTTTACCGATATCATGCATGAGTCCGGCTTTTTTGGCGAGGTTGGTATCGAATCCTAATTCGGCAGCCATAATGCCGGTTATATAAGATACTTCAATGCTGTGTTGCAATAAATTCTGTCCGTAACTTGAGCGATACTTCATCTTACCGATATGTTTCATCAGTTCGGTATGAACTCCATGCAGCCCGAGTTGAATCAAAGTATTTTCGCCTTCCCGCAGAATTTCTTCTTCCAGTTCGGTTTCAACTTTTTTAACGATTTCTTCGATTCTTGCAGGATGAATTCTGCCGTCGGCAATCAACCGCTCAAGTGAGATTCTTGCCACTTCTCTTCTGAACTGATCGAACCCTGAAAGAATAACAGCTTCGGGAGTATCATCAACAATCACATCAATTCCTGTAGCTGATTCAAACGCGCGGATATTTCTTCCCTCACGACCGATAATCCTTCCCTTCATCTCGTCATTCTGAATCTGAACAACGGAAACAGTTGTTTCAACGGAATGATCTACGGCAGTTCGCTGAATAGCCTGAACAATAATTTTCTGAGATTCTTTTTTAGCTTCAATTTTCGCCTGATCTCTGATTTCTTTCACATACTGTGCGGCATCAGCTTTTGCTTTCTCAGTCATATTTTCCATGAGCATTTTTTTAGCTTCATCAGCCGTTAAGCCTGCTGTTTTTTCAAGGCGAATATTTTGCTCGGCAATTAGCCGGCTTAGTTCTTCTGTTTTTCTGTTTACATCTTTTGCAGCATCGTCTAACTTTTTTTCTGTTTCCTTAATGTTTTTTTCTTTCTGAGTAACGACATCATACTTCTTATCAAGATTTTCTTCTCTTTGTTCAAGTTGTTTTTCATGATTCTGAAGTTTTTGTTTTTTCTGATTAACTTCGCTGTCAAACTCCTGTTTCTTTTTCAACCACTCGTCTTTAACTTCCAGAAGTTTTTCTTTTTTTATGTGACGAGCTTCTTTTTCGGCATCGTCAACAATTTTAACAGCCTGCTCTTTAGCGAATTCAATCTTGTTCTTACCAATTTTAGAACTGAGCAACCACCCTAAAAAGAACATCACAATAGAAGAGGCTAATACAATTCCAAGAATTAACGGGTCCATAATCCCTCCATTAGTCAAAATTTATATTATCCGCAGAACCGAAACATACAAAAGAACTCTTATTCTTTAGACAGTGCGGGTAACTGCCCAACGCTTTTAACGTCCACTTCGGTCCATCACAGAGATGAACACCCAGACAGAGTCGGGGTCGAGGCCTGTTATACACGCAGCAAGCCAGAAACCCTACTAAAAGATGTTAGTTCTTTATTATGTACGGAACTGCGGGTTTAAAATTATGATGGGTCAGGAGACTGATTTGACTCGTTCATGAGAAGCTTTATTTTTTTTATTTTATCGGTAGCCTGAATACTAAATTCCTTAAATTTATTTCTCTCCATAAAGAGGTCATAAGCAATGTTTAATGCGGCTATTATTGCAATCGTGTCTTTCGGCTGATCACTCAGTTCATTTTTAGTTTCTTCCATAACATCGTTTACATATTGTGCAAGTTCGGCCGCAATATCCTGGTTATCTACCAATAATGAGTATTCTTTTTCGAATATTTTTACTTTCAGCTTCTTTTTTTCAGTCATTTCAATCCAGCACCATCATCTGTCAAAATGATTAAGATCGTAAATGAAAATCAATTTTATTAATTAAGTCGTCAATTTTACTTTTTAAAAGTTCTCTTTCCTCCGGTTTTAATGAATCACTAGAAAATAATCCACCGTTTTCCGATCTCTGCAAAAGTCTATCTTCAAATTCTGATAACTGTAGTTTAAGAACTTCATTTTCTTTTTCGAGCTGCCCAATTGATTTCTTTAACCTCTTATTCTCTTCGGAAAGTTCAAAATTCCTCTGGATAAAGGAATAAATTTTTTTCTCGAGGGATGTTAATTCATCCATGAAAAAATCATATTTTGATGATTCTATCACTGTTGTCCTCTCAACTGAGCATTAAATTTTTCTTTTACTTTTTCAATGGCATTCCAGAAGTCTTTATCCACTTCTTCTTCAGTAAGAGTTCTTGTTTCATCATAGAATTCGAACTGATATGCCATGCTTTTTTTGCCCTTACCTAAACTGTCACTTTCAAAGATATCGAATAACTTTATGTTTTTTAACAACTTAGAACAAGATTGAATTATTGTGAGTTCAATATCGTTATTCAAAACGTTCTTGTCAAGAACAAAAGCAGCATCACGGACAACTTTTGGATATTTTAATAACTCATTAAAACGCCTTACGCGTCTGTTTATTTTCTTCATTTCTGTTATATTAAAGATAAAAACAAACACTTCCTGCGAAATCTCAAATTCTTTCAGTAAGCTTTGTTTTAGTATTCCACCCCATGCAACTTCTTTTTTCTTGTATGTCTTTGCAGTGCCATATTCGAACAAATTATTACCTGATATTTCATTTTTATCCTGTAACGCATAAGCAACATCTAACTTACGTAAGTATTCATCAACATATCCTTTCAGGTCATAAATATCATTTGGTTGTTCTTTACTATACCACTCATCATTCAACCTGTTACCAGTAACAAGTATTATCATTTCTTCATGTTCGGTAAAATCATCAAAGGAAGATATTTCACCTTCTCCCAATTTGTTGAAAGTTGAACCTACTTCAAACAGGAGGAGATTTTTTTCTTTCACATTAAGATTTTTTTGAATAGTAAATAATGCACCCGGTAAGAGTGAAGTGCGCAAGTGTGACATGGTTGAACTTTGAGGATTAAGTATCTTTATGGATTTACCGAATTTATCAGCCACTTCATCTGTCATCAATGAATTGGTTACAATTTCATAAAAACCCATTGCGGTTAATACTTGTTTGGATTTTTCAACAAACTCACTCTGGTCAACACGAGGTTCGAGCGTAACATTTATTTTGTTGATCTCCGGTATTTTTTCATATCCGTAAATTCTTGCCACTTCTTCAATGAGATCAATTTCTCTTTCGATATCCGGTCTGAAAGGAGGTACTTTTACCGTGAAAATATTTCCCGATTCATTCAACACCGGAAGACCGAGTTTATTTAAAATCACGCTCACCAGATTTTTTGGTATCGTATAACCAAGAATTTTTTCAATTCTGTCAAATCTTAATTCAATTTCGAGTGATTTGATTTCATTCGGGTAAATATCAATCGTACCGTCGGCAACAGTGCCACCGCTTAATTCTGCTATCAGTTGAGCGGCTCTTTCAGCTGCGTAAATGGTTCCATGTGGATCACAACCTCTTTCGAACCTGTAGGATGCATCTGTTGAGAGTCCTAATACTTTCGAGGTTCTTCTTACGCGCGAAGGTCTGAAATAAGCACTTTCGATAAGTATATTTTTTGTTGAATCATCTACCTCTGAATTTTCACCTCCCATTATACCTGCAAGTGCAACGGGTTTTTCAGCGTCACAGATAAACAAATCTTCCGGTTTGATTTTTCTTTCTTTTGAATCAAGAGTTGTAAATGTCTGCTCTGTGCCGGCGTTCTTAACGATTATTTTTTTACCGTCAATTTTTTCCAGATCGAATGCATGCAGCGGTTGACCAAGTTCATGTAAAACAAAATTTGTAACATCCACAACATTATTTATCGGACGCAGATCAATGGAAAGTAATTTTTCTTTCAACCATTCCGGAGATTCCTGAATTTTTATTCCCGTTACAACTTTAGTTGAATATCTTGGACAATCGACCGGATTTTCGATTTCAATTGAAATGAAATCGTCAATATTTTCTTTGCCGGCATTAATACTAATTTCTGGTCTTTTAAGCGGTCTATCGAATAATGCTGCTAATTCACGCGCAATTCCGAAATGACTGAGAGCATCGGCTCTGTCAGCTGTGATGGCAATTTCAAGGAGAACATCATCACGTTTAAATACTTGTGAGATCGGTGTTCCTTCTTTAAGCGATGGATCAAGTACAGCAATACCCGAGTGATCATCACTAAGGTTAAGCTCTTTTTCAGAACAGATCATTCCCTCTGAGACCTGTCCGCGTATTTTTGTCTTTTTGAGTTTGAAATCCATCCCCGGTATATAAGTATCGGCGGGGGCAAATATTATTTTTTGTCCCTGAG
>CAZEXO010000197.1:0-7408 GCA_964516545.1 uncultured Melioribacteraceae bacterium | reverse complement strand
GTTTTCAGGGACTTGGTTATGAAGGATTGAAAATGATGTCAGATGCTGGAAAAAGTTATGAACTACCAATAATAACCGAAGTGCTGGCAATTGAACAAATTCCAGAAGTAGTAAAATACTCTGACATGCTTCAGATCGGCGCGCGTAATATGCAGAACTTTGCATTGCTGAAAGAAGTAGGAAAAACTCATAAACCGGTTTTGCTCAAGCGGGGAATGATGTCATCGATTAATGAATTACTTGACGCTTCAGAGCATATTATGTCGCAGGGAAATCAACAAGTGATTTTATGTGAGAGAGGAATCAGAACTTTTGAAACCGCAACAAGAAATACGCTTGACTTAAGCGCAATACTCGTGTTG
This sequence comes from uncultured Melioribacteraceae bacterium, assembly GCA_964516545.1. Taxonomy (GTDB): domain Bacteria; phylum Bacteroidota; class Ignavibacteria; order Ignavibacteriales; family Melioribacteraceae; genus JAHISV01. The sequence continues at coordinate 7,046 of CAZEXO010000197.1, read as the reverse complement.
AAGGAGTTGACACATCTTCCTGTGATTGTTGATCCTTCACACGCCGTGGGTCAAAGAAATAAGGTTATTCCTCTGGCAAAAGCAGCAAAAATTATCGGTGCGCATGGCGTTATGGTTGAATTTCATCCCGAACCGGAAAAAGCTTTAAGCGACGGCGAACAATCATTATACTTCGATCAGTTTGAAGAATTAATGATAGAGTTGAATTCAGTTGATTAGAAAATACTGAGCCTGAATGCTGTAGTTTATGAATGAAGCGGTGGTGTTTGTGAATGTTAATCCGAATTGTGAACCGACGGAAATTGTTAATGCAATGTTATTTACTTTTTGTAAATCTATTCCAAATGCGAACCAGCCGCTTATCCCATAGTCCCATTCATTAATGTCGCTGTAGGTGCGGTCAAGTAAAATCATTGGTCCAACGCCTTCTTCAAGAAACCATTTCTCAGATAACTCTTGCCTGGTTATTACTTTTATTGAATAAGACTGAATTGAGGGATAATATCTTTCCGGGTTGTTATCAGGAAAAAGCGCTTCGAACTTTTTCATGTAAGTATAATCAAATCTGAAATCTATAATTTGCCAGAAGTCGGGTGAAACTTCGATGAAAGCATTCATACTAAATCCCGATTCCGAAATAACCTTTCCCTTGAAATTTCCAAAACCTAAAGCCGCTCCAACGCTCAGTCCATCAACCTGAGCATTTGTTGATATTCTTAAGAAAATTATGAACAGCATTATTATTATTATTTTCATGACTATAATGATGAAAAAAAAGTATGAAACCTAAAAGTTGATTTTGTCGGGATTTTTATATTTCCCAATATTTTGCAAATAGAATCATTCAAAATATATTCCCAAGGAAATTAATGATTTTTCTTACAGGAATTTTGAAACCCGTCATTTTTACAGGAGATTTATAGACTTCTGATGTGTTCGGATGTCTGTCAATCGAAGAGTTATAAGGTAATATTCCTGAAATATTATTACCCTCGAATTTTGGTATTATAATCTTTTTGTTTACATCATTACAAATCAACAGAGAATTTTGAATACTGCTGTCAATCAATCCTTTCGCGTATAGTAATTCACCTCTTGTTTGCAGCATAAGTTCACGATCAGTCGAAAGAGGAGATTTTTCATTAAGCATATTTATATAAGCGACGAAAGAAATAAATTCTCTTAATGAATCCTGATTTGGAAAAAATGATTCTTTATAGAAACTATTTTCTTCAACAGATAACTTTTCTGCTAAGGGAAATATTTTTTGATTCTGATTTAGATTTTCATTTTCATGTTCCTTCTCAGGATGCGGTGGAATAATTTCGCTGATTGTAATAATGGATTCATCTTTGAGATCATCGTGCGGAAGAATAATGAAACTAAAAAGAACAATTTCCGTGGAATGAATTATCAGAGATACTACTAATGGAACGGTAAGTGTGTTATGGTTTATTTTTTGAGACCGGCGATCCACGTTCCCCTCGAAATAACAAACCTTGTAAAAAATGAGAAGTCTTTTGTTCCCTGAATAAATTATTCTAGAAGTGGATTGTCAGCCAGATTGTATCTTCTTTATCGCTTGTCCATTTCACACGGTGTTTTTTATGTGCGGGGATAATTAAATAATCACCGGGAGATAATTTTTGTTCTTCGTTATTTTCATACAATAAAACAGCCTCGCCTTTCAAAAGCAAGACGAATTCTTCAGTTTCCTGATCATACCAAAAATTTTCGGGTGTTGTATGACCATGTGATATGATTCTCTCAATCCTGAATTTTTTCGTAACGAGAAGATCTTCAAGAAATTCATTTGTTAAATCATTCGGTAAGTTTTCGAAAATATTAGGCATTTCGAGTCACATTTTTTATTGGAACAGTTCAGAGCTGACATTAAGATTTGCCAGCTCCGGAAAAATTTTTCAGTGAATTAACCGGACAAGAATTTCATCCGCGTAATCAATTTCAACAACTACATTTCTTGTTGTGAAATCGAGCGCATGACCGCCGGCTGTAAAACTATCATTGAGGAAATGTAAATGAAATCCAGGAAAATTCATGTTATCGAATTTCTCAGGAAGCCAAAATCCTATGACTGTTCCGCCGGTTGCTCCAAGATTAAAGATATTCTGTTGTGTTATAACATCATTAATCGAGGTATAGGGGGGAGTTTGTTTAGGCACGCTTCTGGTCTGTACGAATTCGAAATCACCTGAAATTTTTATTGCCGCCGGTTTATCAATTGGAATCAGGAAAGATAAAAGATCTGATTTTACGGAGTCATCTTCAATTTCTGCATCAAGAATGAAAGTAGTATCAGCAGTAAAAAATTTTACGGCTGCAAAAGGAATTAAATAATTTTCCGGTGGAACACCAACAGGTCCTTCAAAACTTACGCGATATGGTATCGAATTATACACGACCATTTCACCGTCAACACCATTGAAAGTACCAATACCAAAGTCGCCAAAAGTTTTTAATTCCTGTTGAGTCAGGTCGCCATCGAATACGCCGTTATTTAGATCAATCTTTGTTGAATATTGGAAAATTGCGTCCGAAAATTCCTGAGGTCTTGTTATTTCTTTAACTTCTTTTGTGCATGATATGGTTAAAAAAATTATTCCCGTGAGTAATATTATTCTTTTCATTTTATCCTTTTATTCTTGTCAGAAGAAATTTAATCACCAGGATAAAATTACAAGAATGGTTACAAACATTGAAATGAAAAATCAAATAATTCCCGGAGTGTTGGGGCAACGGATTTAATTAACTGATGAACGCAAAAGTGGTTGAAATTATTCTTTCCGAGGCAAAGAATTTTATATGCTTTTTTAATCAATTCTATAAAGCAAATAATCATTTCCAACTTTTACGAAGCGAAATTTTTTGCTTATCTCCTGATTGCCGCTGGCAAAGTTGACTAAGAGAGTAATTATATCATAACCGTCAAATTTCTCAGCAACAATTTCATTTAATGAAAAGGAAGAGCTTATCTTTTGAAGAGCATTAATGTTTTTGCAAATTCGTTTAACTAGAATCATATCGCCGGGATTTTTTGTTTCAACGGGAAGAATATTTTGTGTCTCTCCGTTCTGAACTTCCTTAGCCATTAATTTTCCGGCGTTATCGTAATCAAGATTTTTGCTCAGTTCTATTATTCTTGCCGCCTGTGTTTTTACTATTTCGCTTATGCTTTTTTCCTGCGCGGCGACCTTTGTGAGAAGTAATAAACTGAAAGCTAAAATTATTGTTTTTTTCGAGTTCATTATATCACCTTTTTTTTGTACTAAATGTTCTACAAACTGTCTCTTTTACTGAATCTTTTCTCCGGTAAAATGTTGTGAATCAAAACTTAGCTCAACTTTATTTGCCGGACTTATATGTAAAAGTCCAAGAAGTATGCCAGTTTAATAGGTGAAATGTTTGATTTGTTCCCCTTTCGAACCGAGTTCAGACATTGATTCAATGCCTATTTTCAGATGAAGATCGACAAATTGTTGTGTAACCATTTTATCGGATTCTTCAGTTTTAATTCCTTCGGGCATCATTGGTAAATCGGAAACGAGCAGCAAAGCTCCGCGGGCAATTTGATTTGCATGACCGACAACAAAAAGAGTAGCGGTTTCCATATCAATTCCTATTGCACCCAGTTTACGAAGGTATATTTTAAACTCCTCATCCCATTCCCAAACACGGCGGTTGGTTGTGTAAACAACTCCCGATCTGTATTCAAGATTATGCTCGCGGATTTTGTCGGAAACAAATTTATGAAGTTTGAAAGAAGGAAGCGCCGGTACCTCAGGCAGAAGATAATCATTACTTGTTCCTTCGCCCCTGATTGCGGCAATTGGCAGAATAAAATGACCGATCTCAGTCGATTTTTTTAGCCCGCCGCATTTTCCTAAAAATAATACTCCTTTCGGATTTCGCGCGATAAGTAAATCCATAATTGTTGCAGCATTAGCTGAACCGATTCCAAAATTGATGATGCTAAGTCCCTCGTTATTCGAGCTTGTCTGCATCGGTCTGCCTTCACCTCTTATATCAGTACCGAATTGTTCCGCGAATTTTTCAACGTAATTCCTGAAATTTGTTAAAAGTAAATAATCGCCGAATTCATCCAGTTTTGTCCCGGTATATCTGGGCAGCCAGTCTTTTGCTATATCTAATTTAGATTTCATAAAATTAACTCTGATTTAAGAGTTTGTTCGTAAAGGATACTTTTTGTCAATAACTTTTTTAATATATAAAACAATTTTTGCAAAAACATAACCGATAAATGCGCCGATCAAAGCGCCGATAATTATATCCGACGGATAATGCACACCAACATAAGGACGGGATAAAGCCATCAATGACGCGGTTATGAAAAGAGTCCACTTATATTGCGCAAAAAGCAGTGAAAAAAAAGTCGCCATGGCAAAATTGTTTACGGCATGTGATGAGGGCATTGAATATGAACCGCTGCAAAATACAAGCAGATTTACATCGGGCAAATCATTACAGGGTCTGATCCTTTCAACAAAATTTTTTATGAGCGAACTGCTGATTTGATCAGAAACGGTAATGAGGAAAATAGTTGTAATGGCGGCAATTTTTCCTAATCTTCCACCTTTGAAAAAAAGTATCATCCATAAAATAAAGTATACTATATACCAGTGTTTAACTTCCGTAATAAAGGGGAAAAACTTGTCAAAAACTGTGTTTGACAGAGAGTGGTTAATAAAATAAAAGATATACTTATCAATGTTATAAAGAAATTCTGCCATTTGATTCTTTGATTATTGGAAGAAATTTTGTTATTTATAGCGTTTTGTAAAGAGAAATAATTACGTTGAGCGATAACTTAAGTAAAGTTGAGATAAAAAACACTTGGTAGACATTCTGATTATATGACTTTTTTGGATTAACAATTCGCAAAGCAAAATTGTGTAAATAATTAATATGTAATGAATAAGCCTGATTAAAATGAGTGAAAAGCAGTTAAATATCGATCACATTGAGAAAAAAATAAAGAACCAATTTGCAGCGCCACTGGGTACTCTTGCAAACCTTTCAGCTATTATGAGCATCTTAGCGCTTATTTTGGAAGTTTTATTATTCACGGAAATTCCCGGAGAGGTATATTTTACAAGATTAGGCACCGGTGCATTTTCTATAGCTATTCTGATATTACTACAAATCGCTGTCATTAAGAAACATTCGATTGTTCTCGCTCATATTCTTCTAATAACTATTATCGGATCGTTCGGTTATGTTACCTGGTTAGTGCCCGATTCTCTCCTTCTGAACTCGTTGATGATGGGATTTGTGATTTTTATTGCCGGGTTGATTCTTGGTTGGAAAATCGCAAATCAAGTTTTTGTTACTGTTTTTTACCTGATTGTTTTTTCACTGACCTATTTTATAAGTCGCGAAGCGGAACAATTGCCTGTATTTCTGATCGCAACAAGTGTGTCTGTTGTTTTATTCACAGTGATTTCACTTATCACATGTTTGTTTACTAATAAAATCAAAAGCGATTACCTTATCAGCACTGTTGAAGCGGAATCATTAAAAAGAAAATATAACGAACTATTTGATAATTCCGTTGAAGGTATGTTTACGTCTGATCTTGAGGGAAATATTCAGGTAGTTAATCCGGCTTTTCTGGGTATGTTGGGCTATTCTTCTATTGAAGAGATTAAAGCGGTTGACTTAAAAAAGAACATTTATAGAAATCCCAAGGATCTTGAATTATACCTGAAATTAATGGAAAGACACGGGAAGCTGAAAAATTACCGCCTGATATTCAAACGAAAAGATGAAAAAGAAATTATTGTAAGATGTACCGCTCGTTCATTAACAGATGATTCGGGAACAACAATTGGTTACGAAGGATCAATCCAGGATATAACACGACAGGTAAGAGCCGAGAAAGAAAAAGAGCGGGCAATTGAAGAACTGAAACAGGCGAAACTTCTTGCCGATGATTCTGCGATTCGAGCAAAAACAGAAAGTGATATCAAAACTAAATTTCTTTCCAAATTAGGTCATGAGATTAAAACACCTCTGAATTCAATAATGGCTTTTCTTACAATGATTCATGATGACCTGTTTGAGAATTATAAAGAGCTTAAAGATTTTGCAAACGAGATACAAACCTCTGCGGATTTACTTCTCGAAATAATTAACAAAAATATCGACCTTTCAAAAATGGAAAGCGGCAAGATTAAGCTTGATGAAAACCGTTTTAATCTGTCCGTTGAAATTGATAAGGCTATAAATCTTATCAACTCCACTCAGAAAGAGAAAAAAATCAACATCATTAAATCATATGATGGATCAATTCCGAAAGAGTTGATCGGGGATGAAAAAAGACTCAGACAGGTTTTCCTGAATTTATTGGCGAACGCAGTTAAATATACCGAAAAAGGTGACGTTCATTTTAGCGCCTTTTTTGAAGGCAAAAGCGCAACACACGCTCAAATTCTTTTTTCAGTTAAAGACAATGGACCGGGAATTGACGAGGATTTGATTCCGTCACTTTTTAATCCCTACGCAAACGAAACCGGAAAAAGCGGTTCGGGTACAGGACTAAGCCTAGCCATTACCAAAGAACTTGTGAACCTAATGGGCGGACAGATTGACGTTGACTCATCCCGCGGAGAAGGATCAACATTTACTTTTACCGCCAGGTTCAAACTGATTGAAATTGACGAAAAGTTACTCGCAAAAGAAAACACACTCGAAGAGCAGATAGAAACACATATTGAAACCGAACGCAAAAACACTAACATTATCGAAAGCGATATGGTTAGAATTAAATCTGCCGAGGCGTCTGAAACTAAAAAGAAAAGAATTCTTCTGGTTGAGGACAATCCAATAAGTCAGAATGTTGAAACAAAAATTTTGCGCGAGGTGGGATACTCTGTTGAGGCTGTCGGCAGCGGTATTGAAGCGATAAAAATTCTTGAGGCAAAATCGTTTGATCTGGTTTTGATGGATGTTGAAATGGAGGGAATGGACGGTATCGAAGCAACTCAGAGAATACGCGGACTTGAGGG
>CAZEXO010000196.1:0-7424 GCA_964516545.1 uncultured Melioribacteraceae bacterium | reverse complement strand
CTTTTCCAATTCAACCAACTCAGGCACATAATAAAAAGGGTCAAAGCGTTTTTCCATTTCGCTTTTCTGCAAAATGAAAACTCGGTTTGGTTTCAATTGATTATTTGAAATAGTGTAACTGCTCATTGTTTATTTGGCTTTTTAAGGTTAAGCTTTTTAGCAGTCGTTTCGATTTGCTTTACAAAATGTTTTTCGGCTTCAGATAGTTCATTTTTTGTAAGTTCCTTATATTTTTGATATTCTGAATTTGCTTTCTTTAAAGCTCTCTCATGGCTTATTGTTCCAGCATGTTTAAGAATGTCATTACCTGTCATTTTCAAAAAATCATCTAAACGTTCAATCCAATCTTTCATATACATTGGTTTGCGGTTAAGTGCTTGTAATTCAGCTAACTCCAGGTACGCCGTTACCATTCGGTTTAACACGTTTAACTCTTCTTCATTCAAATAGTTTTTAGCAATTTCGGTTTCTTGTTTTGTAGGTTTATTCCCTATAAAATTTTTTAAACCCATATTTGGTTTATGAGCATCAATTCTTATATAAATAACTTCTGCCGCTGTTTGACCATGTGCCGCCCAGTGCATTTTGTTTTGCACGGTTTGAAAAAACTCTATTGAAATTGCCAATTTAGGGTCGTAGTCTATACTTGTTGCATAAATATCTAAAACCTTTCTCCAAAAAACTTTTTCTGATGAACGTATATCCCGAATACGAGCGAGTAACTCTTCAAAGTAATTTCCGCCACCTGCTTGTTTTAACAATTCATCGTTCATTGTAAACCCTTTTACAATGTATTCACGAAGCCTTGCAGTTGCCCATTGCCGAAATTTAGTACCCTGATGACTTTTAACACGATAGCCAACCGAAATAATTACGTCTAAATTGTAGTAATTAGTCGGTTTGGTAGAAAAATCGGAATTCCCGATTTTTCTCATAGATTGTTCGCGTTCGAGTTCCTGTTCTTCGTAGATATTTAAAATATGTTCATTGATTGTTGAACGAGATTTCTGAAAAAGTTCTGCCATTTGGTCGATAGTCAGCCAGACAGTTTCATTTTCCAAGCGGGTTTCAATTTTTGTGATTCCGTCTTCGGTCTGATATATTATGATATTCGTATTTTCCATACCTACATTTCTGTTTTATTTATTCTCGCTTTTCCAACGGAAACACACCAATCGATAATTCCTTTTGTATCATCATCAATTGATACTTTTTCATTTTATGCAAAACCAAACTCTCGTTTTATTGCGATCTTCGCATTCTCTAATGCGAAGATGGTTTTTATATCTGTCAGTTTGTTATTGTTTTCATATTCTTCTTTTAATCCAACTTCAATATTCTGGCAGACATCGAGGTGTTCATCATTCTCAAATTGCATTTTACCCCATCCTTTTTCCTTCTTTGGTTTCCTATATGCCCCTTTTTTATTCTTTTCAAAAAGAGTGTTTACCCATGCTATTTCTTACAACGTTTTATAGTTTGGTGCCGTGCGGGATTACAATGCAATTTACTATTAGTTTATACCGACTTTTTTTACGAACCACAAACCTCGAACACCCACTGAAACCAGAATGCACTATACCATGTGTTAGGTACATTTATTCTATTAACTTGTTACTATTCTCAATCAATTTATCAATTCGTTCATTTAGAAAATTATCAAATGATAAGTCCAATGCGTTTGACGGGCATATAGCACTTTCTAGAATATTGATAATTGATGCTGTTGGCAACAAATGCATATAAATATTAGGGTCTTTGTCTTTTATTTTTTGATTGTCGGCATTATTTAAAAAACAAAAATTTGCGATGCAATTAATTTTCTTCTTATCTACTCCAAGTCTTTCTAAATATTTCTTAGGGAAAATATGGTGGAACTCATTTCTATTAACTGTCTTTAATACTTCTCCTAATCTCACATTAGCACCAGAAATAAAAGACCTTGGATTACTATTAGCTAGCATTAAGACAAATGTTTTTGTATTTACCGAACCGACATTAAAATTGCTTTCTGCGAAATATTGCCTTTCAATATTACAAGAAAATTCGGCAATTTGGATCGTATCGTTACTAGCAAGAGCTTTCATTAAGCCAATATCTTGTTTATGCCTATCTTGAATTGCAGCATTATAGCGTCTTGCAAAATTTGATTTCCAAAACCACTTTATTAGTTGTTTTCTTTGGTTGTCTGTATATGGCTTTCCGCTAGTTCTGTTAGTAGCAAAAAATGCTGATAATGAAACTATCATTGATGGATATGGTAACCAATCAAGAGAGTGAACCTTCAATTGGTCTTTTAGAAATTCAATAGCTCCTTTTATACCATTTCTAATTTTCTCAAAACTAACTCTAACCTCTTCACCTGTTAAACTCATTATCACAGCTGGGGAAGTTTCTCCACGGATTATTCCACTACAACATTTAAGTTGTAAATCTTTGTCTTGAGCAAAATTACCAAATCCATACGGACTTAACTCTTCAGATAATTCTGAAAATTCGTCTTGCAAATCGAAGTCCGCACTCCAGCTCCAAGCAGTCAAAAGTTGATAGGTATTCAATGGTGTTCCTGCTCTGTTTATTCTTTCAAATACGATTGCAATACTTTCCTTGCTATCTGTTTCAAATTCTTGAGCAGGCAATGAATATTCTTGAAACATTTGTTGTACTTTTAAAATAATGTCTCTTTTAGGTTGGTCTAATTTACTTACCTCAATATAGAATCTTGCTGCATCGAAAATAACGGACATAGGAAAATGTTTATTTGCAACCACATCTGCATTTGCCAATGCAACAAATTTACTTTCTTGAATGTCATCACTTGCGTCAAAGTCAAAATAAATATCAAGCCATTCATAATTATTTGATGGTGTAAGTTCAGTTTGAAATACGCTAAATAATGAAGTTAGTCTTTGTTGACCATCAAGAACATAATAAACAGGGTGCTCTTTTCTTGGATCTGGGATTATGAAATTTCCTAGTTCCTTTTCCGAGTCCAAGCGTGTACTAGTTTTCCATAAGAAAACTGTTCCAATTGGAAAATTTTTAAAAATACTGTCTAACAAGAAACTTACTTGTTGTGGTGTCCATACCCAGTCTCTCTGAAAGGCAGGTATTCTTATTTCACCTGAAATGACTCTGTCAATTACTTTTCTTATTGTTAATGATTCTGCCATATCTAATATTTTTTATAATTGTACCTAACGTCTCAATACCCACATTGCGTCATGCCAAAAACAAACAAGCATATCAGGACTATATGCTGTATTAATGTTCGTTTGTTATGCAAGGTAATTTAATATCTACGAACAAACAAGAAATTTTTAAAGAGTTTAACGAAGAACTTTGAGTAAAAAGTTATTCGCCAGTTGTAAACTGTTTTGGGATTTACATTTTTTCTTTAACTTGATTTATTGCTAAAGTCCAGCGGTATGAAAAATTGCTGATTGTGGGCTATTGCTAGCTAAGTTACACAAAAGTTGAAGCGTCTGTCCGCCGGCAAAGGCAGGGGTCATACCTCTGAAACTCTTATTGGCGATGATACATATTAATTCCACAGATCATAATTTACATTGATAGATTCTCGATTCCTCACCCCACGGATGATAACCTTGTCCAATATACTCGAATCCATATTTTTCATAATAGCCAATATGATCGGTGCTCAAATACAAATATTTAAATCGCGCTTCTTTAGCGTCTGTTTTTGCTTTATTTATTAACAATGATCCATAATTATTACCTCTTTGGTTTTCTTCAATATATACAGCGCAAATCCAGGGGTATAAATCCATCCGGCTGATAAAATCATTTGTTATAAGTCCGGCACATCCAATTATTACGCCTTCTTTTTCCAATAAGTACCATTGAGGTAAGGGATTAATGGAACCTATGCTATGATTAATGCAATCTTCATATATAACCGGTAATACACTTTGCCATCTGCTCTGAAAATATTTGATTGCCTGGTCTTTATATTTGGGATTTTCACGTATAGATATTATTTTCATGAAACCTTACACCCTGATCATATTTCTTGTCTCTTATACTTTTGTCAAAATTAAATTGCACAACATAACAAAAGGTTATGTTGTGCTATCAAAGCATGTGGTTTTATAATCCAACAATATGAGAAAAAATATTCAACTAACCGTTATGTTCTGTTACTGCTTGTTATGACCCAGATATTTTTTTAAGTCAATACTTTACCTAATTATAACAACTTTATTCAGTATCTATTTTACATACTTTTTAATCGAACATAAAAATTAGTTACAGTTATTCGTAACAGTCATAAACTATTCTAACGACTATTTAATAGGAATTATGAAATTCATCAATTCTCTGTCATGGTTATTTACAATTCTGCATTCATTATCAAAATACATAGTAGCGCCGTTTTCGGCAGAATAAATTTCCCACTTTGGCAGTACACCTGTTACATTTGGATTACCTGTTTTAATAAAATTTATCCATGCAGAGCTCATTTTGTCAGACAATTTCCAGGCTTCTTCCGAATTTCCTGTCCAGTCTGGTCTCAGGTCAACAGTATTGAATGCCAGGGAAATGTCCAAACCATGAAACGAACCTTTCGATGCATTTTCAACAGGACTTTTCCATGCTAAAAAATAAACATACAAGGGGGCAGTTGTTTCTAATGCTCTTGCATCAGCGGTTCGTATAGTATAGGGTCTGAAAACTTTATCAACAGAAAGAAGATCCTGAGGTGTATAATCGGGATAAGCTTTTGCGAATAACTCTATGTATTGATCGGTTTTGTTACCATATTCTTTGGCTAATCGTTCTTTAGCCTGTTCCATTGTCAGGTTTTTTTCTCCATAAGCTGTGGGCATCATCTCGTTCAGAGTTGAACCGATCATAAGGGGTATATCTTTTGAAATATCAGCAAAGCCGGGACTGAAAGGTTGCTGGAGCAAAACAACACCATCGGCAGAAGGTGCAAAACCAAACATTGTTGATGAGCCGGGTTTTCTTGGACCGGATATTTTTGCTATTGCATCATTTCCTGCTTTAACTAAATCCTTGTAATCGATCTTATTCAGTCTTTCAACATCGTTTGGCGTAAGTCCTAAAATTTCAAGTACTGCTAAACCAAGGGCCTGTGATTTTTCTTTAGTCATTTCATTTAGCAGGGTTCCACTTTGAATAATTGCCTTGTGGAACAAACCTTTTGCCGCCGGCATACACATAAGTGTGCCGACTTTTCCGCCGCCGCCCGATTCGCCTACAATGGTAACATCGGATGGGTCGCCTCCGAAGTTCTCAATATTTTTTTGTATCCACTCAAGTGCTTTAACAATGTCAAGCATACCAACATTTGCTGATTGCGCATATTTTTCACCGCATGCCGATAAATCAAGAAAACCAAGAATGTTCAACCGGTGATTTACAGATACAAACACCACGTCCCCTTTTCTGGACAGTGCTTCACCATAAGTCATTGGATCGTTGCTGGCGCCAACATGAAATCCTCCGCCATGTAACCAAAGCATTACGGGACGTTTTTTGCCATCCATTATTCCTTTTGTCCATACATTTACACTGAAGAGTTCTTTTTCACTTTGAATGGAATCGGGATACCACGGCACTATTTGCCTGGCTACCGGTCCAAAGTCCTGGCATTCAAGAACTCCTTCCCAGGTATCAGTATCCTGTGGGGGCATAAATCTCTCGGCTTTGGCATAAGGTATTCCCTTAAATGCATATACATTATTGTTAAAACTGCCGGATACATTGCCTGAAGTGATCTTTACTACCGGCTCTTGATTCTCGTTTGTTATTGGGTTAAAACCCATCAAACAAAATCCAGCTATAATTAAGCTGAAGAAAATAAAGTTTGTTAATGGTTTCATAGTATATAACCTTGATAAAGTTTAAGAAATGTACAAGATAAAGCAAACGCTATTGGCTATATTGCATTTTTACATAATGTATCTAAATCGATAGTTGATTATCAAGCTCAAAAATTTGGTAAACAACAGACTTTCCATTCAAATCTTTTCTTATATTTTTATGCAATTATATTTACTCTATCTGTGCAAATTAAGTCTGAATCCGGAATGACCAAATTAGATGACGATAGCATTAGTCTTCTATACTCCGGATAAGTAACTATGAACTGGCGAAAACCAATTCATAGTTACATTACTGTCGGATTATTTCATTAAATCATTTTTAACTTCTGGTACAGATCGAAAAACGATCTATCTATTTTATTAAATCCTTAAAAGCTGATCCAAAAATTAAATAACTGGTATTTCCTGCAATCGTACCTTCGTTTTGACCCCATAGAAATGGCCAGTCATCGTAGTTTTCAAAGTGGTCGGGTTTTCTGAATAATACTCCCGGCGCAACATTACCTGGAATAAATGAGAAGTCAGCCCGGTTATTACCATAAAAAACTGCTTTGGGACGAGCAGCGCCCACCGCTGCAACTAACGAATAGTTGTGATACGGATGGCAACCAAAAAAATAATTGGCGGTTTTAAAAGCATGACTGACATCAATAATTTCAGGGAAATATTTGATAGCAAAATTTACTGTTGTACCGAAATTCAATATCATTCCGCCGCCAGCCCAGTTGCCAAGTCCGATAGGCACTCCGTAGGGGTTTTCTTTTTCAAGACCATCGATATATTCTTTGTATTTTACAACATATGGACGGAGCTTTTCTTTGAATGATGCATCCATATGCGGAATGGCATTTAATGCAGTCAAAAGAGTGAAATTGACATTGCGATCTAGTGCAGTCCATAAAAGTTCCTGAAATTGATCGAGATATTGTTGCTCACCGGTTGAGATATAAAGTTGAAGATAGGTTGCAATATTTGCTGATCTTCTTCCTCCCCAGAATGGGTTCTCCTCCTCCTCCGGCTGGTCGGCGAGTAATTCAGTTGCCTCTTTAAGAAGTCTTTTTGATTGTTTTAAGGATCTGTCCGAAAGATCGTCATTGTAACCCTTCAACACCCGGCTTACAGCTGCAAACATTGTTGCGGCTCTGAGATCGAGTCCAGGATTACGGCTTGTAAATGCCCACATATCATCTTTAACTCCGCTTGATTTACCATCGGGCGCTATTTCGTAAGAGCCAAGTTCCGGGTTATAGGGAAGACCGTCGGTTATGGATGCAGCATCGCCAAGATGATGGTAATTATCAAGAACAGCGTTGGAGAGAGTTTGCGACATGTGTCCGATAATCTCTGCCTGAGCCACAAGGTTCAATGTTCCATGTTCGATAAACTGCAACATGTCCGGTATTCCATCCGGTCGGTGAAGATCAACATAACGTTGCTTTTGGTCAATAAATGTTTGATCGCGTAACGGTTTGAAATATTCCCATGTATGAACAAAATTCTGTACCACATTAATATTCGATCCTGTCTCGATATCAAAATCTCCGGCATCGA
>CAZEXO010000195.1:0-7482 GCA_964516545.1 uncultured Melioribacteraceae bacterium | reverse complement strand
CCGATAGCATAATTGGTAAGTTCTTCCTGCAATTTATAGTCAGTGTTATGAGCAACGTAACAAAATTTACATCTGTCGAGAATCGGTTTTTCCTCTCCGTTAGCGCGGTAGTTCTGAACATCGGCGTTGTTGCTCGTGGCAATAATGAAAGTATCGATAGGCCACTTGAAAGCGTCAATCTCAATCATTCTGTTCTGAACAACGCCAAGGTAAATTTTCATAAGATCGGTTTTGTTTTTGAAAATTTCATCTGCGAAATGTATTCCTCCTCCGCCAACACGGGCAAGCGCACCACGTCTCAAATCAAAACGGTACGGATTATTAGTATCAGTTATATGAAGCAACCGCTGAATGCTCTCTTCGCCGACAAGATCCACGCCTGAACTTGTAAGTTTATCCTTGGCGGGATATTTGCCGGTTATTGACCCGAGAGTTGCGCTAATAGGTACGGGCACTACCTGAACATCAGCTAAAATTCTGTCGATGTTTCCATCATAAAAATCTTTTATCTCATTAAGAATGTATTCAGTATCAGCGCCAAGCGGCCGGTAATTTTCCCAGAAATCATCTACCTGTTTCTCGGTAAAACCGTATTCCAGAAATTTCTCTTTATTTGACTCAGATCCGTTCCAAAGATTCATGGCAAGAATTACAGGATCTTCATAAGTCTGCGACTCAATCCATTTTATATTTCCATATCCTTCCAGTTTATCGGGAATTTTCAGCCGGAAAGTGTGTTTCATGTTTTCCGGTGAACCAACAAAATCCCGGTACATTGCCGATAAGTAATCGACAAAAAATGTTTTCCCGTTACCCGGTTCGCCGACAAGCACAAAAGCCATTTCTTTACTTTCGCCGCCTTCAGCGCCGTCTTTGATAAACGCGACAAACATATTTATAACATCGAACATACCTATGATATGTTTTTTGCCAGAACGGAATTTCAGAAAGTCGTAAGTATTCCTGCCATTCACAACAATAGGTTTAATCGCGTCTTTTTCGTCGAAGAGCATTCTTGCCAGCGACTGGAATACATTTTCAAAATGATGTTTGCCTTCCTTTAAATCAATTAGATATTGATTAAGGTCAACATGAAGGTCTTTCATTTCTGCCTCCTAATTTTGAGTATCAGAGGAAAATATTTTTGAATAATACCGATTATAACAAAATGATTATTTCAACTGCAAAGGAAGAAATAAAACGTTTTAAAAAGTATCGTATCGAATTGCCAAGCGCACTATTGCGGAAGAATTGCCGGATCTATTTGAAAAGTCAATCGCTGCAATATTGTATCTTTCTAAACAATTAACTGTTTTTCAGAATTCAATAAAATGCCAAGAATCAACAAACAGTATTTGATAAACGGAGGAAGGTCTACAATAAGTTTCATAAGAGAACGATAATGTTATTTTTTCATAAAAATTGTTTTCTCACTCCATACCAATAACATACTATATTGTAACCGGGACAACGAAACAGTTTATCTCAAAAACTACGAAGCAGCGGTATTATAACAATCTAACCTTCTCCTGTCACTGTTTATCAATCAATTGCTTCGATTATCATAGATAAAAATCCCAGCGTATTCCATGCATTCCCCGGATCGAAATCATTACCAACACGCACTACGACAAGATTTTTTTCCGGTACTACATAGATTCTTTGAGTATATAATCCGACAGCAATAAATGTATTGGAAGGTATGTTATAGTTTCTGTAATTACTAAAGCCTGAGGGAAACCACCACTGATAACCATAATGAGTAACATTGGGCATTGATGATGATGTCGATTCTTCTATCCAGTTTTCAGAAATAATTTGCTCATCTTCCCATTTACCGTTTCTAAGAAAAAGGTATCCGAATTTTGCAAATTCTCTTACGGTAGCATTGACGCCCCAACCACCGATAGAATTACCCGAACGATCGCTTTCCCACTCAACGCCCATTATCCCGATTTTATTAAAAAGATGTTCGCGTGCAAAGTTAAGCAGATTTTTTCCCGTTGCCTGTCTGATTATTCCGGCTAAAAGAATTGATTCGCCGCTTGAATAATACCAGCGGCTTCCCGGTTCATTAATCATTCTTTTGTCAAGAACATACCGGACAAAATCATTCGAGTTGTAAATTCTAAAAACATCATTATTCTGCTGATCGCTGTAATCATCTTCATTCCATTCTAAACCTCCGGTCATTGTCAGAAGATGTTTAATTTTAATCCGGTGTTTTAGTTCAGTGTCGTTGTTAATATTCCAACCGGTAAAATAACCGAGAGCATATTCTTCAACACTATTGATATATCCTTTGTCGATTGCAATTCCCATTAGGGCCGAATTAAAACTTTTCGCCATGCTGTAACTTTGGTGTCTTGTATCTTTTGAGAAACCATTCATATAAGTTTCGAAAACAATATAACCATCTTTAATTATTACCGTTCCCTGAGTTATTAATTCGGGGTTTGAGAGGTATTCAAATACCTCAATAAGTTTTTCAGAATTCATCCCGACTGATTCAGGTGAGCATTCCCGCCAATCGCTTGTCGGGTAGTATTCACCGGCATAATCACCTGACGAAAGAAACGGGTAATCCGAATTTTTATTCTCATTTCCATTCGGATTGTCGCACCCCGTGAAAAACAATATACCGGCGATGAAAAATATTTTCAGTAAGTCTTTCACAAATCCTCCAAATTCAGTTATGAGCTATAAGATTGAAGCATAATCAAGGTAGTACAAAATCTTTAGTGAAATACTATTCACCTGAGGAGACTCAATTGTATTTATGAAATTACTCCAGTAATTATCCTCAGTAAAGCACTTTTCAGTGTAGATTGAATTTTTCCAGTTGAGAACCAGCTCGCTGCCCGGAGCAAAAATCCAGCGATAAGTTGCATCAATAGTAAACGCGTTATAATTCACATTTTTATTTTTATTGTACTCACCCGGACTTAGTTCGCCGTCATCCGACAATTCATAAAACGAATGATAATCAGCTTTCGACCAATAATGACGCAGCCTGAAAGATAGAGATGACCTGTTCCCGAATCTGAATTCGGAAGAAATTGTATTTGTGATAATTTCACGATCTCTTGTCCCGAAGTAAATCTTATCATTTAATTTGTCAACATATCCCGGCTCTTCATAAATCAGAGCGATATAAAAATCATACTCCAGGGTAAACCTGTCACTAAATCGATAGAACGGATTCAATTCATACCAAATGCTGTAATCATCAAATTCATAGTCGTAAGCCGAAGTAATTCCCGCGCCGCCCCAAAGTACAAAATTTTCACGATCATCTGTTCTGAAACTCATACAATTATGAATCATTTTATTCGTTTTAACGTATTTACCAAAAGTTCTCGGTTCGTAATAATCTCTCCCTTCAATCGGAATCCATGCCGCATGCATGTCGAGGGTAAAATTATTATTCAGCCAGGTATTGATTTCATAATCAAACCTGAGTTCCGAGAAGACGTCAGGATTATACTGCCTTGTAACCATTAGACTTAAGCTGTTTGTATATTCCCTGAATATCCACGAGGGCTCAAGCACACGATAACTAATGTCAAAATCATGACTGACGTAATTATTTCTTTGAAGATATCCTAAATCATTGTGATCATATTTATCGTCTATGAATACAAGCGAATAATCATATCGCAAAAACCCACTGAATTTACCCGCGTCAAGAGTTATTCTCCCTCCGTTTGTTTCAATTCCCTTTTTCTTTTGATAAGAATAAGCTGCGTTACCCCGCGCTCCGAAAAGATTTTGCGAATCCATAATCCTGAAAGATGTCGCTGTTACATTGCTTACATAATTTTTCATGGCAACATTTGTGTTGATAAGACTAACAAATGAATTTTTGCCAATTGTTTGATCCAATACAAAAATGTTATAATTGGCAAAGGGCTGAGTTTCAACCTCGCGTTCAATTCCCGTTACAGAATCTCTGATTACTGCTTTCGCGGAATTCGTCATTGCATTGAGCATGCCGACACCCAGACCAAATCCTGTTCTTCCGGTAATTTTTGTTGCGTTAATCAATTTTGTCTCAAGCGGATTTTCCTTTACGTATTCATTCTCCGATAAATTAGTTCCGGCATTTGCAAACCAGACAGGTTTTGCGCCGATTCTTCGCGAATAAAAAATTCCGGCTTTGTTGTATAATTCAGTCCCCTCAGTAAAAAATTGTCTTTTTTCGTTAAACTGAATTTCGTAAGGAGTGAGATTCAATTGTTCATCATCCGATTGAACCTGACCGAAATCCGGAATTAGTGTCGCATCAAGCGTAAAACTTTCAGAGATGCCGTATTTAAGATCCATTCCGCCGTTGAATTTTGTCGTCCAATCACCGGCTTTATTATTTTCAAAATATGTCGAAGTATAGGGAGTAAAAGATAATCTTAAGGGCGAATTAATATTCCTGAGATCCTTAAGCAATCCGTAATCGCGCCACCATTGTTCATGTGACTTGCTGATGAAACTCCAGGCTGACCATTCATCAAGCCGGCGAAGTCTGCGTAAAATATTAAACCCCCACTGCTGAACATCCTTATCGGCAAATCTTAATGCTGAATAAGGTATTTTTATTTCAGCGATCCATCCGAAATCAGTTAATGATACTTCGCTTTCCCAAACAGCATCCCAGCTATAATCTTCGCCGTCAGCTGACAATTTTGTATCCATCTGAACACCTGTTGACATAACGCCGAAATACAATGAATTAATTCCATCATCATAGGGACTAATATGCACAGCAATAAGATCTGCCAAAACCTGATCTTTATCGCGGCTGCTTAATTCCATTAAAATACTGTCGGGCGAAGTATCAAAAAGTTTGATTCCGACATAAAGCGCATCATCATTATATGCGATGTATGCTTCGGTTTTTTGCGTGGCCGGTTGTCCGTTGTATGGTTCGTATTGAAGAAAATCATCTAACGCAGGCAGAGAGTTCCAGACCGGCTCATCTAATTTGCCGTCGATAGTGATCTCATCGTTGATTCTTACCGCGTTGATGTTTTTTTGGATGGTTTGTGAACTGAGCGTTACAAGAAATAAAAAATTGACGAATAAAAGAAATCTTAACATTATTATTCCCCCCGAATTTCAATGCCCCAAAAATACTTTCTGTAAAACTACGCTTAAAATATCCCGAATTATTTCAAATAAAAGTAGAGAAAAATTTCGTGGGAAAATCAGCAAAAATTATCAAGCGAACTTTATTCACCTTAGATATATTTGGCAGAAAAGTTTTGCTGAATTATGACTTATCAGGAAAGAATTGAGTGTTCAATCAGGTTTATTGAAGAGAACCTGAGTAAGAAAATATCACTTCAGGAAATTGCCTCGGCGGCGTTTTTCTCAGAGTATCATTTTCACAGAATCTTTCATGCAATCACCGGTGAAAATGTAATGTACTATCTCAGAAAGAGAAGATTAACCGAGGCGGCAAAATCTCTGCTGATTTCAGATTCAACAATTCTTAAAATAGCTCTTGAGTATCAGTTCGATTCTCAGGAATCATTTACGCGCGCGTTTAAACAAATGTTTGGCATAACCCCGGGAAAATATCGCCAAAATAATAAAAGGTACCTTCTTCTTTACAAACATCCAATTACAGTTGAAAAACTAAAACACTATAAGGAGAAAATTACAATGGAACCGGAAATAATTGAAAAAGGCGAATTTGAAATCGTGGGTCTGAAATGTAAAACATCACTCAGCGATAACAGAGTGCCTGCGTTATGGCAGGAATTTATTAAGCGCTGGGGTGAGATTAAAAACCTTGCTAAACCAGGTGAAGCTTACGGAGTATGTCTTAATGAGATGCAGTATGATTACCGCGAATTCACGGATGAAACCGAATTCACGGAAATTGTCGGAGCTGAGGTTACAGATTCTGAAAACATACCTGAGGGTATGCTTACTTACACTGTTCCGAAATCAAAATATGCCGTGTTCACCCACAAGGGTAAACTTGATAGTCTTAAAAATACTTACGATTATATTTACGGAGTCTGGATTCCGGCATCAAAATATGAAGTGGGAACTAATTGTGATTTTGAATTTTACGATTCACGGTTCAAAGGAATTGATAACCCCGATTCTGAAATGTTTATTTATATACCCATCAAATAAGTGTGATGTAGGTCGAATTTCCAACAAGCCTGCGTTAGGTAGATTCGACCTGCAATTTATTCATCAGCAATATTTATAACCGGAAAACATTAATATGTATAAACTTGTTCTTACCGGAACTCCTTTTGAAATGGGAAAAATAACCGGAGATTTTTTTAAGATGCAACAGACCCGCTTCCCCATTAGGTTGAACAAATTCCAAAAAGAACACGGTAGGGAAAGCGCTAAACTGCTTCATCAGTTTTTTCCCGAAGCCTGTCAAGAGATTAGGGGAATATCCGATTCAATCGGCGTTGATTACGAGACTTTTGCTTCCTGGATGATGTGCATGGGATGCTGTCTTATATTAAGGGAAAATCACAATGTTGAGGTAAGGGGCTGTACGGCTTTCTGTTTTGTGAAGAGAAATAAAATTTTTTACGGAAGGAATAATGATTTGCCTCCTTATCTCAAAAATGTGAGTAAAAGTATTTTTTACGCACCCGTAAATAAAAACAAATTTATTCTTAATACTTCTTCTTTTGTGAACGGCGAGGAAGGTATTAATGAACACGGATTGACTGCGGCTATGACTTTTGTAATTCCTCACCTGGATGAAATAAAACCCGGACTTAACTCTGTCTTTTTAGTAAGATATCTACTTGAAAATTGCGCTAATGTTGATGAAGGAATAAGCGCGCTATATAAACTTCCAATCGCTTCAAGCTGTAATATTCTACTGGCAGACAGGTCAAAAAAGATGGTCGTCGCTGAATGCAATCCCGATAAAATAAATCTGCGCCAGCCTGAAGCAAATACAAACAGTGAAAGTTTTATCGTTACGGTAAATCATTTTACCTCAAAGGAAATGATAAAACATGACAGGAGTAATCAAAACGTATATTCATCGCGAATACGATACCAAACTGCTTATAATGCTCTCAAAAATATTAATTATGAAGATGCTCTCGTGTTCGCCAAAGAACTTTTGAGCGGTAAATACGGATTTATGTGTCAGTACAAAAAAATAAAATTTGATACTATCTGGTCGTCAATTTTTAATGTTACGGAAAATAAAATATGTCTGGCGGAGGGGAATCCCCATACAACAGAATTTTTTGAAGACTTGCGACTATTTAAAAGATGACATCTCTCCAAGAGATGTCATCTTTATCTTTTCTCAGTGTTTATTTAATCTCAAGTGCAAAACAGGGAATCATTGAAAGTAATAACCATGCCAATACAAAAATTGCCGGTAAAACATACCAGGGTAAAAGATATCTGGATATTTTGCTTTCTTTATTTGAGCAATAATCATTTATATCGGATATATAACCAAAGACGATGGGAAAACTAGTT
>CAZEXO010000194.1:0-7512 GCA_964516545.1 uncultured Melioribacteraceae bacterium | reverse complement strand
TAGAGTAAGACAAATGAGTAAAAACGTTTATATAGAGACCTATGGCTGCCAGATGAATGTAGCTGACACCGAACTTGTTATGGGCATTCTCAAAAACAAAGGTTATGAATTAACAGATTCACCTGATAAAGCAAATGTCATTCTACTTAACACGTGCAGCGTACGCGATAATGCCGAACAGCGTGTTTACGGTCGTCTTGGAACTCTGAAAAAAGAAAAAGAGAAACATTCCGATACGGTGATCGGAATTCTCGGATGTATGGCCGAACGGTTGCGTAAGGATTTAATTGAAGATAAAAAAATGGTTGATCTGGTCGTCGGTCCTGATGAATACCGCCGACTGCCTGCTTTTATTGAGGGAGCTTTCAAGGGTGAAAAAGGAATAGGCGTTAAACTTTCCAGAACGGAAACTTATGAAGACCTGATTCCTTATCGCGAGGAAGGTTTATCAGCCTGGATATCAGTGATGAGAGGCTGCGATAAATTCTGTACTTATTGTGTTGTACCTTTCACACGCGGACGCGAGCGAAGCCGTTCACCTGAATCAATCATAAATGAAATTAAGCAACTTTCAGAACGCGGATTCCGCGAGGTTACTCTGCTCGGTCAGAATGTTAATTCCTACAAAGACAAGATTTATGATTTTGCCGATCTTCTTCAGGCATGCGCTAAAGTTGATCCATTAATCCGCGTTCGGTTCACAACTTCGCATCCACAGGATTTATCCGATAAACTGCTCGAGACCATCGCGGCGAATAAAAACATCTGTAACTACATTCACCTGCCCGTGCAATCAGGTTCTAACAGAATTCTCGAACTCATGAACCGCACTTATACCATTGAGCATTATTTAGGAATAATTGACAGGGCGAAAAAACTTATGCCGGGAGTAAGTTTTTCAACAGATATTATTTCAGGGTTCCCGTCGGAAACAGTTGAGGATCATCTTGCCACTCTCGATGTTATGCAAAAAGTACGTTACGACGGAGCTTACATGTTTAAGTATTCCCCCCGCGAAGGCACTAAGGCTTTCAGCATGAAAGACGATGTTTCGGAAGAGACAAAAACAAAACGTCTCAGCGAGATAATAGAACTTCAGCAAAATATTTCCGCGGAAATCAATAAACGATCCATCGGCTCTGAAGAAATCGTGCTTGTTGAAGGATTCAGTAAAAAGTCAGATGAAAAATTCGCCGGACGTACCGATACGAATAAAGTTGTTGTATTCCCCGTTGATGATAAAATAAAACCTGGTCATTATGTCAGGGTAAAAATCACCGGCGCTACCTCCGCCACACTTATGGCTGAAGTAACCGAACACAACAATAAGGTGACTGAAGAACTGAGTACCAGGTAGTTAGTTTTTACAATCCGAGAAAACGGTATCAAACTTTAAATCGTGTATCGCCCATTTTTCAATTGTCAAAGACCAAACAAAATCTTTTCATCCCAAGGGTAAAAAAAGTATATTTTATCAGGAAATATTTACTGTTGTTTTTTTACTCAGTTTGCAAACCGGTAACACATAATAAACGGTCCGATAATGATAAAATTTTCTCTTACATTTTTTTTGGTGATACTGAATTTTTTAGTAATACCGGCTCAGGAATATGACATTGTTCCTTACCTAAAACAAATAGAACTTGGCGAAACAGCTCCCGCGGAAGAACTGGTTAAGGCTGCTGAAAAGAGTAATAAAAATGATCCTTCCATACTTTTTTTGAGTGCTGTTTTAACAAGCAGCGGTGAAAAAGCTCTTGAAAAATATGTTAACATTTACGAAAATTTCCCTAACTGCAAATACGCTGACGCCGCTCTCTTCAGAATTTTTTCTTACTATTATTCTCTCGGATATTACAAAAGAGCCGAATCATACCTGAACCAAATGAAAGAATTTTACCCGAAATCTCCCTATATAAAAATGGCGGATCGAAATATTCCGGATGATGATTTATCGACAGGCGAAGTTACTGAACAAACTGAGAACGCGGATGAGGGTAACTATAATTTCACAGTCCAGGCGGGCGCGTTCTTAAATATCGACAACGCCAGAAATCTCATGAAAACTATTTCGGATAACGGATACTGGTGCGAGATTGAAACAAAAGAAATCGGCGGAAGTAATCTTAATGTTGTTCTCGTAGGTCGTTTTGTAAACCGTGAAGAAACAACGGCGGTTATTGAGTATTTGAAATCGACTCACAAAATAAACGGCAGAATTGCTGAAATAACAAAAAAACCATGAGTTCTGAATGAAAATTAAATTCATCGGAACAGCTTCAGGAAAGACAAATCCAAAGCGCTACTGTTCTTCTTTGTTTTTCGAATCATCAAAAACAAATATGCTCGTTGATACGGGCGACGGAATTCAGTACGCTCTCGTGAAATCGGGAATCAATGTTAATAAAATCCGGAATATATTAATAACCCATTTTCATCCCGATCATTTTGCCGGACTCCCCTCCCTGCTGATCCAGATGAAATTATCAAAACGCAAACTTCCTCTTACGGTATTCGTAAATGAATGTCTTGCCGAAACTCTTAAAAACGTTCTGAATAATTTTTATCTTTTCTCCGAAAAAATGAGTTTTGAGTTTTCGGTTTTTCCCCTGTCGGAAAAGAAACCTCACGAAATCAATAAAACTTTTTCAGTAACTGTCATGAAAAATTCTCATGTAATTCCTGAAAAATATCCCGTGGGTTATTCAGTTCCGTATCATTCTTCTTCACTTCTTCTTCAAATAAAGAAGAGTAAAATTTTTTACACCTCGGATATCGGATCGGTTAATGATATCTTTCATCTAACGAATTTGAAACCGGATTTTTTAATTTCAGAAACAACACATATATCAAAACAGGATTTGCTGAAATTATTTTTTGTCATGAATCCGGGGAAAATGTACTTAACCCATTTTGATGAGGAAAAAATACCGGGACTAAAAAAGTGGCGGAAAGGTCTAACCCCGGAAATTAGAAACAGAATTAAGTTCGCTGAAGACGGGTTGATTATTTAATAGGATAATTTTTGTTATTTTTGTATCATCATTTTACGGTAAATATATTAAGGAAAAATGACCACAGAAGAGTTTCAAAATAAGTTCGGAATAATCGGCAAATCGAAAGCAATTAAAGACCTCGTGGATATAATCATGCAGGTTTCAGATTCCGACATTTCGGTTCTCATTCAGGGTGAAAGCGGGACGGGTAAAGAAGTAATAGCCCGTGCGATTCATAATTCCAGCAGACGCAGCAATCATAAAATTGTGAATGTAAACTGCGGCGCCATACCCGAGGGATTACTCGAGAGCGAACTTTTCGGACATAAAAAAGGATCGTTCACGGGAGCCTCAGACGACAGGAAAGGTTACTTTGAGATTGCCGATAAAGGAACCCTTTTTCTTGATGAAATTGCCGAGATGCCTCTCACAACCCAGGTAAGATTACTCCGCGTTCTCGAAACAAAAGAATTTATGCCCATCGGAAGTGAAACCGTTACAAAGGTTGACGTAAGAATTATTGCGGCCTCGCACAAGGACTTGCAGAAAGAGGTGGATACGAAAAAATTCAGACATGATCTTTTCTTTCGTCTGAAGGCCGTTACTTTAAATATTCCTCCTCTTCGGGAAAGGCGGGAAGATATTATTCCCCTGATTGATTTTTTCATGGAAGATATTTCAAAAAAAAATAAAATTGATTTACACATTATTTCACCCCGGGCGATAGATATTCTTCATGACTATTCCTGGCCCGGAAACATACGAGAATTAAAGAACGCTCTCGAAACGGCTATTGCTCTTAGTAAAGAAAACATTCTTCAACCTGAAATTTTTATTCCGCTGCTGAATCTATCACCCATGTTTGAAGAGACGCGAAATCTGCCCATTCACCTGAAAAAATCTTCCGAAGAACTTGACCGTGAAATGATTTACCGGGCGCTCATTGAAATAAAAAAAGATATCATGGCGCTCAAAGATCTGGCAACCGCTCAAGTTAGTTCTTACCAGACGGGCACCGGCGCATATGACCCGCAGGAGGTAGTTCCACTGGCTGTTGTGGAAAAGAATGTTATCAACAATGCTCTTCAATACACGCGGGGGAATAAAAGAAAAGCGGCTTTGTTACTAAAAATAAGCGAACGTACCTTTTACAGGAAGCTGAAGGAATACAACATTGAATTTTAAAGGACATATTTACTCTTTGGTTATTCTCCTTCAACTGCTTATTTTTGCAGGGTGTAGTTATACTTTTACCGGAGCTTCGGTTCCAAAACATTTGGAATCGATTGCCATTCCTATTTTTGATGACCGGAGCGGTTCAGCCGAACCGGGTTTAGATCAAACGTTTACTGATTTGCTTATCGGGAAATTTATTGATGACAACACTCTTCAGGTCAGAGAAAAGCGAACCGCAAACGCTGTGCTGGAATGCACAATTACTTCGCTGATGGATTCGCCTGCTGCTGTTACCGTAGGCACTGAGGGTGAAGGAATCTCCAGAAGGAAAATAACTATAAATGTAAAAGTTATTTATCGTGATTATGTTCTGAAAAAAATTGTCTGGGATAAAAATTTTTCCAATTACGGCGAGTATTCGATAGAGGGGGATTTACAAACCGTAAGAAACGAAGCAGTCTATGATGCAGCCGATAAGATTGCAGAGGATATTATGCTGGCTGTTGTATCTAATTGGTAATAGGTAATTAAAATGACATTCGACGAAATTGTTCTTTTTGTCTACATCTTTTCCCTCACTATTCTACTTATTTTTGCCAGTCATGGCTATATTATGGTGTATTATCACCGCAAATACAAACATATAAAACACTCAATGAATAACGCGGATGATTATCCGCTTGTAACAATTCAGCTTCCTCTCTATAATGAATTATACGTTGTAGAGCGGCTAATTAATTCTGTCTGCGAAATTGAATATCCTAAAGACAGACTTGAAATTCAGGTGCTGGATGATTCCACCGACGAGACGGTTAGTCTTGTTGCCGGCATTGTTCAGAAAAAACAGGAAGAGGGCTTCGACATTCAGCAAATCCGAAGAGAAAATCGTTCGGGTTTCAAAGCCGGCGCTCTTAAGGAAGGATTAAGATTAGCCAAAGGCGAGTATGTAGCTATCTTTGACGCTGACTTTGTTCCTCAAAAAGATTTCCTACAAAAAACTCTGCCTTATTTCAGCAATAATAAAATCGGACTTGTCCAGACCAGGTGGGAACATCTCAACGAAGATTATTCTCTTCTGACAAAAATTCAGGCACTTGCTCTTGACGGTCATTTTCTCATGGAACAAGCTGTGAGAAATAAATCCGATTTATTCATGCAGTTTAACGGTACCGGAGGAATCTGGAAAAAAGAATGTATCTTCGACGCCGGAAACTGGGAAGCAGATACGCTCACCGAAGACATGGATTTGAGCTATCGCGCGCAGCTTAAAGGATGGAAGTTCGTTTTCCTTCCCGACGTAACTACTCCCGCTGAATTACCATCGGAAATGAACGCTCTTAAAGCTCAGCAATTCCGCTGGACAAAGGGCGCGATTGAGACTGCAAAAAAAATATTGCCAAAGGTATGGAAAGCTGATATTCCTCTGCGCATCAAAATTCAGGCAACTTTTCAGTTATCCGGAAATATTGTTTTCCCCTTTATTCTTATTGCGGGAATATTAAATGTTCCTCTTGTTTTTATAAAAAACAGCGGTCCTTACGATAACATTTTTAATTTCATGGCGGTGTTTGTTCTCGCTTTCATTAGTTCATTCCTTTTCTACCTTAACGGTCAGATTGACGCCGGGGATGACTGGCGGAAAAAAATGTCCCTCTTTCCCCTTTTTATGGCCGGAAGTATGGGCATGGCTCTTAATAATTCCAAAGCTGTTATGGAAGGATTGATGAACAAAAAAAGTGAATTCGTACGTACGCCTAAATTCAAAGTTGAGAAGAATGACGATCAGGTTCAGAAAAATAAATACCTCGGCGGAATGAAACTGGATCGCTCGGCTTTCGTTGAATTACTTCTCGCACTTTACTGTCTGATCGGAGTGTTTGCATCTCTTTATTTCTTTGAGTTGGCAGCATTACCGTTTCATTTAATGTTCTTTTTCGGATTCGCTGCCGTTGCGTTTTTATCTTTCAAACATACTGTTTTCAAAAAACAGCGGATTTGATTTGAGTGATGTAACCCTCGAAGATAAAATTCAACTGATATACGAGTTCAATGAAAAATCGCCGCTTTTCGCAAAGGTGGCTTTTATTCTCATTGAACAAAAGGAATTTGAACAGGCTATCGGAATTCTGGAAAAAGGATTA
The DNA here is from genome assembly GCA_964516545.1 of uncultured Melioribacteraceae bacterium. Lineage (GTDB taxonomy): Bacteria > Bacteroidota > Ignavibacteria > Ignavibacteriales > Melioribacteraceae > JAHISV01. The sequence continues at coordinate 1,199 of CAZEXO010000194.1, read as the reverse complement.
GTCATTTACCCAGACTATCCCACGGCTCTTATCGCTTATTCACTCACGTTAGCCAACATCGGACGTGAGAGTGAATCCATAAAACACCTTTCCAGAGCGGCTGATATCATCGACTCACCTGAGACAAAAAATTATTATCTGAAAAAAGTTGAGGAAATCAACGCTTCTCTGTCAAGAACTACCGAACCAGTAAAAAAAGGATTCAACACCGAACTTGATCTGGCGGAGCTGGCAAAAAAAATTGAGAATGCCAAAATACCAAAGATTGACAACTCAAAAACATATGAAGTCCCGCTTTCGGAAAACGAACCCGAACATAAAATAATAAGTGAGACTATGGCTGATATTTATTTCTCGCAGGGAAATCTTATCGAAGCATTGTCAATGTATGAAGATATTCTCGATCGTAATCCAGCCAATGCATTCGTTCTGCAAAAAAAGATTGACGAGATAAACAGGAAATTGGGTCTCTAGGTTTTTCTTATCTTTACACCCATGAACACAAAAATAAATTATAAGAAAAAACTTCCGCGGGAATTTTATTCGGGAAACGCCGTAAACATAGCGCAAAAACTCCTGGGGAAAATTCTCGTAAAAAAGGAAGATGAAATAATTCTTGCAGGAAGAATTGTTGAAACCGAAGCTTACAGGGGAAATGTGGATGAATCGGCTCATTCCTTCAGGGGTATTACAGACAGAAATAAAGTGATGTTTGAACAGGGCGGATTGCTCTATGTTTATTTTACTTACGGAGTTCATTTCTGTTCGAATATTGTCACGGGGAAAAAAGGCGAAGGTGACGCGGTTTTATTGCGTGGTATCGAACCTCTCAGTGGGATAGATATAATGGCAAAAAGACGTTTCGGAAAGAATCATACTGATGAAAAAGAATTGCTTAACCTGACAAACGGACCGGGAAAAATATGTCAGGCTTTCGGATTAAATCGCGAACATAATGGCAGCGATCTTACATCTACCGATATTTTTCTTTTGGATCAGCCCGACATAAGCAAACAACAAATCGTTACAACGACAAGAATCGGCATTAAAAAATCTGTAGATTTACCCTGGCGTTTCTATATTAAAAATAATCTTTACGTTTCCAGAAAATGACAGAACCGAAAAATATTCTGATAGTAAGAACCGACCGCATCGGAGATGTTGTAGATCATGTCAGTGTTTATTGCCTTGTTGGCAAT
>CAZEXO010000193.1:0-7518 GCA_964516545.1 uncultured Melioribacteraceae bacterium | reverse complement strand
CTCATTATTTATTATTCCTTCCTGAAGCCAGAGTACTTTGGGTTTTACGAGAAGAATATCGTTTAGTAATTCATTTATTGTTTCCGGTTTTCTGAAAACGTTTATGATATCGATTGGAAAAGGAACATCTCTGAGAGAATTATAAACCGGAATATTATCAGCTTTAGGAATGGCGGGATTTATTCCCGCCAAATTGTATCCTTTTGAAACAAGAAATGCCGCAACTTTTCTGCTGATTCTGGAGGGATCGCCTGAAAGCCCAACAACAGCTATATTTTTGGATTCCTTCAAAATCTTACAGTAATCCATGGTTAATTTTCCTTTATGTATGCATCTACCGGCAGACAACTGCATATCAGATTTCTGTCGCCGTGTGCATTATTAACACGCGATACTGCCGGCCAAAACTTATTTGCTTTTACCCAATCAAGAGGAAAAGCGGCTCTCTCGCGTGAATAAGAATGAGTCCATTGGGTAGCCATAACATCTTCTGCCGTATGCGGAGCGTTTTTAAGAAGATTATCATTTTTATCAGCAGCTCCCTTTTCAATTTCAGCAATCTCTTCGCGAATTGAAATAAGCGCTTCGCAGAATCTGTCAAGTTCCGCTTTGGATTCGCTTTCCGTAGGTTCAATCATTAAGGTGCCATGAACCGGGAATGAGACTGTAGGAGCGTGATAATTATAATCCATCAATCTCTTTGAAACATCCTCTACTTCAATTCCAGCGCTGGCTTTGAATTCGTGAAAATCAAAAATCATTTCATGAGCGGCAAAACCGTTTTTACCTGAGTAAAGACATTTATAGTATTTTTCGAGTTTTGCCTTAATGTAGTTAGCATTGAGTATTGCATATTTTGTGGCTTCGGTTAATCCATCGCTTCCCATCATGTTGATATATGCGTATGAAATAGGAAGCACTCCAGCGCTTCCCCATGGAGCCGAAGAAACAGCTGAATTGTTTTTTCCGCTTTTTATATCAGCAACTGAATGCCCCGGTAAAAATTGAACGAGATGTTTTGCAACAGCAATTGGACCGACTCCCGGACCGCCACCGCCGTGAGGAATAGCGAATGTTTTATGAAGATTCAGATGACATACATCGGCGCCGATTCTTGCCGGACTTGTGAATCCTACCTGAGCATTCATGTTCGCACCATCCATGTAAACCTGTCCGCCATTAGCATGAATGATTTCGCAAATTTCTGTTATCTCTTCCTCAAATACGCCATGGGTTGATGGATATGTAACCATCAGACATGATAATCTGTTTTTGTATTGTTCGGCTTTTAATTTCAAATCAATCAGGTCAATATTTCCTTTATCGTCACATTTGGTTACAACTACTTCTCCACCTGCCATGACAGCGCTTGCGGGATTTGTTCCATGTGCGGACGAAGGAATCAAAACAATATTTCTTTCCGGCTCACTGCGGCTTAAATGATAGTTTCTTATAACCATCAAACCCGCGTATTCACCTGCCGCCCCTGAATTTGGCTGAAGTGAAACTGCCGCAAAACCGGTGATCTCACAAAGCTGATTTTCAAGTCGTTCAAATAATTCCTGATAACCCTCCGCCTGATCAGCGGGAACAAAAGGATGAATATTAGCGAACTCGGGCCAGGTAATTCCGAACATCTCGGATGCCGCGTTTAATTTCATTGTACATGATCCAAGGGAAATCATGGATTGTGTCAGTGATAAATCTTTGCGTTCAAGACTTTTTATATAGCGCATCATATCTGTTTCGGAATGATATGAATTGAACACAGGATGAGTCAGATAATCATTTTTTCTAATATACTTTTCTGGTAAATTTATCTCAACTTTGTGTTCAACCTCGTAAATATCATCCATCACTATTGAGTCTTTTCCGAGAGCATCGGTGAATGAGTTCACGATTAATAATACATCCTCGACTGTGGTTGATTCACCGAACGAAATTCCAATATTTTCATCACCGAAATACCTGAAATTAATTCCATTCAGCAATGCTTTCCCGCGTACTTTTTCAACCTCAGTTTTTGTGTTTAATTTTACTTTCAGGGTATCGAAATAATAATTATTGATCTGGGATATTCCTGATTTTTCAAGAAGCAGTTCCGTAAGTTTAGCTGTGTTATGTATTTTTTCAGCTATAGATTTAATTCCCACAGGACCATGATAGACCGCATACATTCCCGCCATGATAGCTAATAATACCTGAGCCGTACATATGTTACTTGTAGCTTTTTCCCGTTTGATGTGTTGCTCGCGTGTTTGCAATGCCATCCTTAATGCAGGTCGCCCTTTCGTGTCTACAGAAACACCGATTATTCTTCCGGGAAGATTTCTTTTATATTCTTTTGTTGCCATATATGCCGCATGCGGGCCGCCATAAGCTATCGGCACGCCGAATCGTTGAGTTGTTCCGACAACAGCATCAGCTCCGAATTGACCCGGAGGGGTGAGCAATACAAGACTCATTAAGTCGGCAGCTACAACTTTTAAAATATTCTTTCCATCTGCCTGAGAAAATAAATCCGAGAAATCATTTATTGCTCCATCGTTATCAGGATATTGAACGATCAGACCAAACATATCATCGGATAATTTAATGGATTTCAAATCGCCGATTACCAGTTCAATTCCCAGCGGTAATGATCTGGTTTTTAATACGTCGATTGTTTGTGGGAAAACATTATCTGAAACGAAAAATTTGGAAGCTGTTTTTTTTGAGCTCTTTCGTAAATTAAAAAGCATAATCATTGCTTCGGCAGCCGCTGTTGCTTCATCCAGCAATGAAGAGTTAGCTAATGGCAAACCGGTTAAATCAATAACCATCGTCTGAAAATTTAACAGAGCCTCAAGTCTTCCCTGTGAAATCTCCGCCTGATAAGGAGTATACTGAGTATACCATCCCGGATTTTCAAGAATATTTCTGATTATAACGGAGGGAGTTATTGTATCACAATATCCCATTCCGATATAAGATTTGTAAATCAGGTTTTTCTGCGCGATGGTTCGGAGATGTTCAAGAAACTGATTCTCTTTTAATGCCTTGCCTGTTTCAAGTTTTTTCTCAAGTCTTATTTTCTCAGGGATAGTCTTCTGAATTAATTCATCAAGATTTTCCACCCCAATGGTTGATAACATTTCTTTAACATCTTCGGCGGAGGGACCGATATGTCTTTTTACAAATTGATCATTAGTCTCAAACTTATTCATTTTTATGTGTCTCTATCAGTTAATTTGATAATGAGTTTTTTAGAATTTTGCCGATAAACAATTCTATCTGCACGGATAAATATAATGAAAAGTGATTTTAACCCGAAAGAAAATGTAGGATTTAGTTATGAGTCTGAATAGGTTTTTTTGTAAGATTTTCAAGAGCGTTTTTTGCGGCATTTTGCTCGGCTGATTTCTTATTTTTTCCTTCCCCCTCTCCCGTCAACTGAGAGCCAAGATAAACATGAACTACAAAATCTTTATCGTGATCAGGACCCAGCTCACTGACAGTTTTGTAACTAGGAATTTCCAATTTTTCAGCGTGAGTAAATTCCAGTAGCTGACCTTTGTAATTTTTATCAACCATAAAACCGCCGCTTTTGAAGCTGGGTAAAATTACTCTTTTGTTTACAAATTGTTCAGCAGTCTTCAGTCCGGCATCAAGATAAATTGCGCCTATAAACGCTTCGAGAGCATCAGCCATAATGGTTCTCATTCCTTCAATTGAGCCTTTTAGGAATCGTTTATCGTAGAGTAAAAATCTTTGAAAATCCATCTTCTCTGAAGCATTTGCTAATGCATCACGATTAACAAAATGAGAACGGGTTTTTGTAAGGTAACCTTCGCCTTCATCCGAAAAATTTCGGAACAGAAATTCGGCAACAATGAGACCAAGAACTGAATCTCCCAGAAATTCTAATCTTTCATTTGATTTTTTTGATTCATGTGATATTTCAAGATAGGATCTGTGTGTAAGTGCTTTTATAAAATATTCCGGATGAGAGATTTGAAATCCTAAAAACTTTTCAAGTTCTTTAATTAAGTCCGAATGCGCCTCAATAACTTTTTCGGTATGACCGAATTTCAAGTTTATTTTCCGGCGAATCCAGTTTAACAAATCTCTCACCCGATATTTTTATTCAGAATATTTTTTTAACAATAATGATGCGTTATGACCGCCAAATCCGAATGTATTACTTAATGCATAAGTTATATCTTTCTTCACGCCAACTTTGGGAGTATAATTCAGATCTAATTCGGGCTCAGATTCAATCAGGTTGATAGTTGGCGGAACGTAGCTATTAACAATCGCAAGAGCCGTAGCAATAGCTTCAATTACGCCAGCAGCGCCCAGAAGATGCCCTGTCATAGATTTTGTTGAGCTTATAGATAACTTATAAGCATGCTCGCCAAATACACCTTTAACCGCCTGTGTTTCGTGTAAATCGTTTAACTGTGTTGAAGTGCCGTGAGCATTAAGGTAATCAACCTGCGTTAATTCAATTCCGCCGTCTCTCATAGCTTCTTTCATAGCACGTTGCGCGCCTTCGCCTAATGGAGCCGGAGCAGTGATATGATATGCATCGCCGGTAAACCCAATACCTGCAATTTCAGCAATTATCCGAGCTCCTCTCTTTAATGCATGTTCGTACTCTTCAATTATCAGAACTCCGCCGCCTTCTCCAATGATAAAACCATCCCGATCTTTATCAAAAGGACGGCATGCGTTTTCAGGATTATCATTTCGCGTTGATAAGGCTCGTGCAGCATTAAAACCACCAACAGACATTCGTGTAATAGCGGCTTCTGCGCCTCCACAAAACATGACATCTGCGCTTCCACGTTGAATATGCATAAATGCATCACCAATTGCATGAGCAGATGTGGCGCAGGCAGATGTTGTTGCGTAATTAGGACCTTTCAACCCATATTCAATTGAAATGTAACCGGCGGCAATATCCGAAATCATCATGGGAACAAAAAACGGCGATATTTTTTTATGTCCGCCTTCGATAAACGCACGGTGTTGTTTTTCGAATGTATCCATACCTCCAATACCGCTTCCAAAAATAACACCAATTCTTTCCCGATTAACTTTTTCAAGATTCAGACCGGAATCTTCCAAAGCCATTTTTGCAGCAGCCATGGCATATTGGGTGTATGGGTCCATTCTTTTAGCAGTCTTTTTGTCGATAAAATCCTCGGCATTGAAACCCTTAAGTTCAGCAGCGATTTTAGTATCGAACTCAGAAGCATCGAATTTGGTTATTAATCCGATTCCGTTTCTTCCTTCCTGTAATCCTTGCCAATAGTCTTTAATATTATTTCCAATAGGTGTAACTGCACCCATGCCTGTAATGACTACTCGCCTTTTACTCATAAAAGTCTCCTTAACGGATTATAAACAAGAAAGGTTAATCTATGATTAACCCTTTTTTTCTGTAATATATTTAATTGCATCACCGACAGTAGATATTTTTTCTGCATCTTCGTCAGGAATTGAAAGACCGAATTCTGATTCGAATCCCATTACTAATTCAACGATATCCAGTGAGTCAGCACCTAAGTCGTTTGTGAAAGAAGCAGTAGGAGTAATCTGAGATTCTTCAACGCCTAACTTGTCGATAATTATTTCTTTTACTTTTGCTTCAACATCCATGATGTTCTCCTTTATTTAATGTGGATATTAATTAAGTTAAAAATCACATTACCATTCCGCCGTCAACTTTAATAACCTGACCGGTTATGTAATCGGCAGCTTCACTGATTAAAAATCCTGTAACTCTTGCTACGTCTTCAGGTTGTCCCATACGTCCCAGAGGTATATTTGTAAGAAGCGCTTTCTTTTGTTCATCGTTAAGTAAATCAGTCATAGAGGTTTGAATATATCCTGGCGCAATTGCGTTAACAGTGATGTTCCTGGAGGCGAATTCCTTAGCCATCGTTTTAGTAAAACCAATTACTCCTGCTTTTGATGAAGCGTAATTTGCCTGTCCCGGATTCCCAATTACACCAACAACAGACGCGATATTAACAATTCTTCCGTATCTCTGAGATATAAAAGGTTTAACAACAGCTTTTGAATAATTAAATACACTTTTCAGATTTACATTTATAACTAAGTCGAATTCTTCTTCTTTCATTCTAACAAGTGAATTATCTTTAGTAATTCCGGCATTGTTTACTAGAACATCCACTCCACCCAGTTTCTCAATCGCGAATTTCACTGTTGCTTCAGCGTCAGCTAACGATGTAGCATCGGCTTTGAATCCGAAAATCTGAACTTCAGGGTTGTTCACTTCTTCTCTAATGGAAATTTCCGTAGCTTCAAGATTATTATCGGGAAAAGTTATATCCGAAAATATCACATTGCAATTATGATTTTTTGCTAATTCTACCAAAATTGCCCTGCCGATACCGCGGGAACCCCCGGTAACTATTGCCCTCTTTTTAGTCAATTTTCTTCTCCGAATTTAATTTTTTCAGATATTCTTTTCTGAAGCATCAGGAATCCAAATCGGGAAAGTGAATTCTTTTCTGAAATTATCCAGTTCCGTAAAACCTGATTCTCCCAGTAAGTGTTTCAGCTCAGCTTTACATGTTTCAAAAATTGTTGATGTTTGGTTCTCAGCTTTGTTACAATAATGCATCCTGTCAAGATGGTCAGTATCAACTGTTATTGCCCCCTCGTAAATTACAAGCGGGAATAATATACAATATATGGGCTTATATTTCCACCTATCAACACCGTCTTCCATTGCTATTTTTTGTAGCGTACAGAAGCCCTGTTTATCCAAAAAAACACATTTCCCGTTATATACTTCTGTTCCGACTGCTATTCCGGATTCAAAATCTTCGTCTTCTTCCGGCGCTTCAAACCATTTTGTAAAATCTTTTGTTTGAGAATCATCCATGGCTTGAATAATTCTGTCTTTCGCAGCCATAATTATTTCATGCTCTTTTATGTCTGTGTATACTCCATAATGACAACATTCACCCGAACAGATACATACATCACAACTTTTCACAAAGTTATGGGTGAAAATTATCGGGTCTATATACAATCCATTGATTTTTTTTTCAAAAGAATTCGACATTAACTCAGCCTTTCCAGATCCTCATACTTATCAACACCACGGAATTTCACGTCTCCATTAATTCTTTTTACTAATCCCTGTAGCACTTTTCCCGGTCCAATTTCGATAAACTCTTCCACCCCTTCTGCAACCATATTCTGAATGGTTTCCGTCCACCTCACGGGTGCGTTAAGTTGCTTAAGCAATAATTCTCTTATATCTCCTTTGTCTGTTACGGCTTTTGCAGTAACATTTGCATAAACAGGTATTTTTGCATCAGTAAAATTTGTCTCATCAAGTTTTGCTTTCAGTTTGTCACTTGCTGTTTGCATTAATGGTGAATGAAATGCGCCACTGACAATTAATTGTTTAACAACTTTAGCACCGGCTTTTTTAGCAAGTTCCATTCCCTCTAATACGCCTTCTACTGATCCAGAAATCACAACTTGTCCGGG
>CAZEXO010000192.1:0-7530 GCA_964516545.1 uncultured Melioribacteraceae bacterium | reverse complement strand
TAAGAAATTGAGCAATGAATTAGAAAAAGAAATACTCTTTCGATCCATCGAAATAATTATAAATTCGGCAAAGTCGCTCATACTTGATGAATGGGACGGTGTGATTTATTACTTTTCACACAAAGACAAAGTAAGCGATGTTACTTTCAAAGATTTTGCCTCGGAGTTCATCTTAGAAGATCTTAACGAAAGTAAAATTTATCTGACGGCTGATCGCGAGGTTATAAAAAATCTTTCCTTGAAATTGTACGGGATTGAATTATCCGATGAAGATGATGACGATTTAATTCAGGACAGTCTGAACGAATTACTGAACTTTTTTGTGGGAAACGCTGCAAGGGAACTTGAGAGTCTTGGACTTGATTTTATTGAATCACTCACACCCACAGCGGCAAATTTTGAGAGCAATAAAAACGATTATGAAAATTATTTGATTGAGATTCCTGTTGATGGAAGCTCCATAGCTTTTATATACTCAGTCAAAATTTCTTAAATGAATTACGGAGAAATTTACGAATGGCAAAAATCATGGTTGTTGATGACTCCAGGATGATTAGAAAAACAATAAGAATGTTTTTAGAAAGCGGCGGACACGAAGTTGTTTCAGAAGCATCAGACGGTGAGGAAGCAATTAATAATTTTATTAAGCACAAACCCGATCTGGTGACAATGGATATTTCCATGCCTGAGGTGAGCGGATTGGAAGCGCTCAGGGAAATTAAAAAAATCAATCCGGCAGCTAAAGTAATTATGGTTAGTTCTCTTAATCAAAAAGATCTTGTGGTTAACGCGATTTCGCAGGGGGCATCAAGTTATATTCTTAAACCTATGACAAAAGAGAAAATACGCGAAGCGGTAGAGGACGCATTGAAATAACCGCTTTGTCCCAAAAAACTTCTTAAATCAGCATCATATGAACTGCCTGCTCATAGTCTTCCAGAATTTTAGACTTGGACGCTGTGAAAAATCCGGGTGGAAGTTTAACCACTTCCCAGACCTTGGGATTCGGCTCAGGAACCAGATTATCACCGGGATAACCAAGATCCATAACCCTTGCACAAATGTCGGCAAGATGAACCGAACCGACTAATAAATCGGATGTGTCATTCGAACGTCCGATGTGATGATTACTAATAACTTTCTGTAAAGAGACGGGCAGCTTCCATTTATCAGCCAATAAAAAACCGGCATCGGAGTGATCCATACCAAGTACTTTTTTCTCAGCTTCTTTTATGCTGATATTATTATTCTCAACAATATCAAGCACTTCGGCGTATTCTTCGTGAAGAGCGTTAAAGAAGAGTAATTTTCCGATATCATGAAGAATTCCGCTGAGGAAATAATTCTCAAGATTTCTGTCGCCAACTCCCCTTCCGATAGCCCGTGAAATTATTCCCACAGCAATCGAATGAGCCCAAAAATCAACCGGACGGAAATTAAGAAGCGTTTTATCCTTAGAAAAAAAATCCATTACACTTAGGGCAAAAACTATATTTCTGACTTCATTAAATCCCAGATACATTATCGCCTGGGATATCGTTCCTATCTTACCCCTGAAACCAAAAAAGGGAGAATTGGCTACCTTGAGTATCTTGAATGATGAAACCTGATCGTTGGAAATTATGGCTGCAATTTTTTCAGATGATGCTCTGGGATCCTGAATAGCTTCGGATAACGCCGCGTAAACAGTCGGCAGTGTTGGCAGATTTTTTACTTTGCTCAGGATTCTTTCCTTTATATCCATTTATTCCTCAGGCTCTCAATCATTTGATAAGTTTATCGATAATTTGTTCAAGTCCGACATTTATAAGGTCTTCCTCGTTCGGGCTTTTAGGAATCCAGTTAACACGCTTTCTTAATATTTCTTCCGCCTCTTTTCTCAATTCATCGCTGATGTTCCCCTCACCGGTTCCACCCGCGGTTTTTATGCTGATTGATTCAACACCCCATGTTTTGAAAAGCATTTTGTGTTTGTTTTCAAGTTTAACATCAGCGCCAAGAAGCACCTGTCCGAACCTGTTTTTTAACGGCTGAGCAAGTATCATCCCCTCTTGCATATCGTCAACGAGAATTACTTTTTGCATTTTCCAAATCCGAAATAATAATGTATAACCGAAATTATCCCACAGTACTTATTATCGATAGAAATGGAACAATTTCAAGGGCAATCTAAAAGATTTCCGTGAAAGATGTAATAGTAACATCAGATATTTCTTCTCTGTTTTTGAATCGTAAAAGCGATTAGCGGAAGGGGTTTTGTTTCAGTACGAGGATGTTTTTTTGTTTATTCTTCATACCAAGATCGCGTTCCACAAAAAGACTTTTACCGGTGAAGGGATTAATCCCTGTGTAGTACATTAGCGTTGAATAAGTTGAAGGTGTAGGAGTGAATATCTGAACCTGTTCGGGAGAGGTTTCCAGGCGCTGTGAGGCGTATTTTTTAAGCTCATGCATTTCATCCAATGAACATCCGGGATGAGCGGCTATGAAATAATAAGTAAGGTACTGCTCTTTCCTGGCTTCACGATTGAATTTATAGAACATCTCCCTGAATTTTTCCAGTGATTTTTTACCGGGTTTACCCATGAGCTCAAGAACTTTATCACTTGTATGCTCAGGCGCAATTTTCATCTGACCGGATGTATGCTTACTGACAACACGTTTCAGATAATCGGTTCCGTAATTTTTATCATCCGTAACAAGATCATAACGAATACCCGAGGCTATAAATATCTTTTTCACTCCGGGAATTTTTTCAAGTTCTTCAAGCAGTTCAATATTCGGTTTGTGATTAGGTTTGAGCGCTTTACAGGTATCGGGGAATACACATCGCTTCTCTTCACAGACTCCGTGAAGTATTTTTTTATTACATTCATATCCATACATATTAGCCGTCGGTCCCCCGACATCAAGAATATTCCCCTTGAAATTTTTATCACGGGTAAAACTTTCAGCTTCTTTCAGAATTGATTCTTTACTTCTGCTTGTAACCGTTCTTCCCTGGTGAACAGCAATGGCGCAAAAATTACATTCACCGTAACATCCGCGGTGAGTGGTGATTGAGAAACGGATTGTATCAAGAGCGCGCACTTTACCTCTTTTCCCGTAATATGGGTGCACTTCCCTTTCAAACGGAAGATCATAAAAAGAATCCAGTTCTTCTTTTGTAGGATCAGGCTGAGGCGGATTTTGAATGTAAAATCTTTCACCGGTTTTCTGATATAATCCCTTGGCTGAATGAGGGTCGGTGTTATGATAAAATATGTGGAACATATCCGTGAATTTTTGTTTACTCACCAGACATTCTTCATAAGCTGGTAATTCCAGAAATTCATATTTAGGTTCATTCGAGACATAAGCGATTCCATTTACCGAATCAACCGGTTTTCCTTTCTGTAATTTATTTGCCAGATCAGTTATTGCTTTTTCACCCATTCCATAAACAAGGTAATCAGCCTTCGCGTCGAAGAGAATGGGCCGGCGCAATTTATCAGACCAATAGTCATAATGAGTAACACGCCTGAGGCTTGCTTCAATTCCACCGAGGACAATCGGAACGGTATTTTTGAAATGCTGCCTGATGAGATTAGAATATTTGATAACAGCGCGGTCAGGTCGGAGATTATTTTCACCGCCGGGAGTAAAGTCATCCTGGCGACGTTTCTTTTTTGATGCCGTATAATTGGCTACCATACTGTCAACACTTCCGCCCGTGACGCCCCAGAATAGAGCCGGTTCGCCAAGCCGCGTGATATCATCCGGTTTTGTAATATCAGGCTGGGCGATAATCCCCACTCTGAATCCGTGACTTAATAATAACTTTCCGATAACAGCCGCACCGATAAAAGAACTATCAATGTATGTATCACCTGTAACCAGAATGATATCAAGTTTATTCCAGCCGAGTTTTTTTATTTCATCGGGTGTTGTAGGGAGAAACATTAATTCCTTTCGAATATCTGAATAACAAATTAAAGCGATTTAGGCTGGATTTACAAACGGTATAAAAGCAGAACACGGATCATCATGATTATTCGGATAAGTCATGATAAAATAATTGAGAAGACAATATTTTATCTATCCGTGAAAATCCTGATGATCCTGAATACCCGTGTTCATAATCTTTTCAATACTCCCCGAAGATAATTCTCGATGGGGCATCTTTACTGAAATAAACTCTTTGTTTAACCCGTGAAAAGTCAGTTGTCTCCGCGTCACTGATTTTCATAAACTTATTAGGATTCAGATCAAACAGCGGAAACCAACTGCTCTGAATATGAACCATTATCCTGTGACCTTTCCTGAAAGTATGAGCTACATCATCAAGTTTGATTTTAAGATTAGTAATTTCATTTGGAATCATGGGCTCGGGAGACTCAAGACTATTTCTAAACTTAGCTCTGAATATATCTCCGCGTAACAACATCTGGTAGTCATTCTTACTCTTGCGGTTTTTCATTTCACCCGCGGGAATAACATCAATTATCTTTACAACAAAATCACAATCTGTTCCTGAGGTTGAAACAAAAAGATCGGCGATAATTTTTCCCATGATAGTTATATCTTGTTCCAGCACATCCGTTTGGAAAACAAGAACATCTTTCCTTCCTGCAATAAAAGACTGATCTTCGACCATGTATGTTTTGGGAATTTCGGTAGTTACTTCTTTCGTAAAAGGCACAGGCTTGGCGGGATCGCTGATATACTCTGCAAACTTTATTTTACTTTCCGAAAACTCCGGTGTCAGTTTTCTGTTACCGCAAAGGAAATAACTCATCTCTTTCAGACCATCAGGCGGCCATGAAGAGAATGTTTTCCATTCATTACTTCCCGTGATAAAAATATTCGCCTCGGGAAGGTTTAGTTCGCCTTTATTTTTCAGGTAATAATTAAAGAACGGCAGTTCAATATTCTCCGCGTAATAATCACGCGTATTCTGATCAAAAGAGATATCGCCGAGATTCTCGCCAGAACTTCTTACCCATCCGCCATGATACCACGGACCCATAACAAGATTATTCTTACCGCCCGGAGAGCCTGATTCTATTGCCTGATAAGTGTAAAGCGCACCATAAAGATTCTCGGCATCAAACCATCCGCCCACAACAAGTACCGCAGGTTTTATGTTTTTCAGATTCGAAAGATTGTTCCGCGCCTGCCAGAATTCATCATAGGTATCATGTTCAAGGATATCATTCCAGAAAGGGATTCTGTTATGATAAAATAATTCGTTTACATTCCTGAGCGGTCCAAGCCCGAGGAAAAATTTATACCCGCTTTTCATGGGGAAGATAAAAGCCGGCGGCCAATTCGTAACAAGACCTTTTCTGATTTGACCGAACTGATACAAAAAATCGAAACTGCCACCGATAGCAAGCGCACCATTATGATGCCAGTCATCACGCGCGAACCAATTAGCAATAGGCGCCTGCGGGGAGACGGCTTTAAGAGCGGGATGAGCATCAACTGCACCGATAGCAGCATAAAAACCGGGATAGGATATTCCCCATAATCCTACATTGCCGTTATTGTCGGGAATATTTTTCACGAGCCAGTCGATAGTATCGTAAGTATCCGTTGTTTCATCGACATCTTTATCGTTTGTTTTATTCTTAAGGTAAGGACGCATATTTTCATATTCACCCTCGGACATAAATCTGCCGCGAACATCCTGGTAAACAATAATAAATTTCTCTTTAACGTAATGGTTCCATGAATAACGCCTGTTATTGTAACAGTCATCAGGATTATTGTAAGGACCGATTCCATAGGGAGTTCTGCATAATAAAACCGGGTACTTTTCGGATTTATCATTTGGTGAATAAACAATGGTGTAAAGTTTAACGCCGTCACGCATTTTTATTCTATGTTCGGTTTTGGTATAATTTTTCTCGAGATAATCATCGTCAACGAAATAATTTTTCTTTTTCTCATTTCCCGATACATCATAAAGAAAAACCGTCATGGAGAAAACAAGAACCAAAAGACTAAACAAGGGTATTACTTTGAAAAACCTGTTCATTACTATTCCCTTCCGCAAATATTTTACATTCGTTATGAAAGATAAAACTTAATGGCTCCGTGAGTTGCCGGGGAATTTATCTTTCGCCTTAGTTTGTGTTTCTTGCCACGAACCTATATTAAGACACTGTCATCGGCAAAAACTCAAAGGTAAATATCATATCTAAAGATTTTCCAGAAGTATTTATGCAGAACATAAATACTAATTAATCTATTTCTATTTCGAATATGTTTAGTAAATTGAGCACTTCAGGGTAACTGAATCTCGCGCCTTTAATTTTATTTTTAGCCGGATTGATATCGTATCCCCTGGCTTCGGAAAAATCCGCGCCTGAAAGATTCGTACCGTCAAACAGTGAACCGGTAAGCGAGCTCCCCTTAAAATCACCTTTACTGAGATTAGTTTTGAAGAAATCACATTCATTAACTTCACAGTCAGTGAACGAAAACCCTGCTAAATTCAGTTCGGAGAAATTACAGTCGCGGATTAATGATTTACCGAAAGTCATCTTAATCAGTAATTTGTTCAGCTCAGTGAAATTGAGTCCGAGTATTTTACATTCATTAAAAACAACATCCTGAAGACGGACGCTTTTAAGTCCGGCACCGCTGAGATTACACATTTTGAAAGTGCAATCAGTAAACAAAGAAGCTGAAAGGTTACATCCTGTGAAGTCGCAATTAATAAATTCACAGCAGGTAAATTGTTTTGAGATCAATTTGCCGTTTTTGAGTGAGACGGATTTGAACTCCTGATTCTCGAAATTTTCATCTGTAAAGGACTGCAAGAATATCCCCCGGAATTAACAAGACAAAATTACGGAATAATGATTTTCAGACCAACTCCCTATTTCAATAAAGTTAGTTCCGAGTTCTTTTCTTAGGTATTAACATTCGTTCTCGGTAGCAAAGCAGAAAAGGTAAATTTAATTGCGGAATGTTGATGGTTGGTGATGGAATTTGGGATTGGTCATTTGTGGTCATTTGTGGTCATTCATGGTAATTCGCAGTCATTCGTTGTAACTCATGGTTTGGGGTTGGAGTTGTGACATAATGGCAGGGTTTTGTTTGGGTTTTGGGGAATTACCGGGTTGCGTTTTTGGCTTGAAATCGAAGGATATTTGTCGGTGGTTAGAGGCTTGTCAGATACTACTCAGAGACTACTTAGATACTACTTAGGGACTGTTTAACTTGGATGTGGGAAAAAATTGATTTGGGTGTGACATTATGGCAGATGGGGTCATTCGTGGTAATTCATAGTAATTCGTGGTGGGGGTACTGTAATTTGTCATTCGTGGTCAGGAGTGGTGATTGGTAATCTGGATTTTCATTGTCATTTGATTTTTGGTACTTCGAACAGGTCATTGGTTGTTTGGATTTTTAGTGTTATTTGTAATTTGTTTTTTGTGTTTTGAAGAGGTATTACTGAAAGTATAAATAGTTTATGGCAATCATACTGATGTGCGAGGGGGATTTATTTGTTATATTCAGTCCGGGAGATTGAGGTTG
>CAZEXO010000191.1:0-7598 GCA_964516545.1 uncultured Melioribacteraceae bacterium | reverse complement strand
TACCGATGAACCTTCTGCGTCATCACCTAATGAGGATAAAAAATCAACATATAATTCTTCCAGCGAGAAATCTGCTGGTGGAACGATATTCACTGACGGTAATTTATATTTATTTCAGTTATCTGCATGGAAAGAAAAATATAAGGCGGAAAGAGAGATTAAAAGGCTTAAGGATCGCGGACACAATGCCTTTATTACTGAAGCTTATATTGCGAGTAAAGGAGGAACCTGGTATCGCGTAAGAATTGGTTATTTTAATTCTTACGATGAAGCGCGTAATTATCAGCGTACCATGCGATAAGTCATCCCGATTACCGGATTTTATTTATGTATTATTTCGTTTATGACTAATAGTACCGAAATAACTTTCACATCACGGTCAAAACACTTTTATTTTCTTTAATAATTTTTTATATAGCAATTCATTATGTTGATGCTATAATGTGATATGTACATTTCCAAAATTAATGTGAGTAGCAATGGATAAAGTTACCATCACGAATCTTGATCAATTAACATTAAGAACCGATTATAAAAATAATCTGATTGCGATTCTTTTAATTGCCATCTTTTTGTTCGCAGTGTTTATAATCGGAATAACTATGCTGAATGAAATTGAAGAGAATTTACGAACTGAAACCGGAGAAAAATTAGAGGTTTCATTAACATCAGCAAATGAGAGACTTGATTTATGGTTCGAACAGAAATTGATGGATTTGTCGATTCTTGCCTCAAATAAAGAAACAAAAAACCTTGTCAGATCACTGAATAAGATTGAAAGAAATCCTGAGATGATTAAGAATAGCAAGGAGCTTGAAATATTTCGGGAAAATACATCTTCCTGGCTTGACAAGAGAGATGATTTAGGCATTGACATAATATCAACGGACTCAATAAATATTGCCTCCACACGCGATGAATTTATCGGTAAAAAAAACTTTCTCTTTAAAGACAGATCAGAATATATGAACATGGCTTTTTCAGGGAATGTTATAATAGTTCCTCCGATTGAATCGGAAATCCCGATACCTGACCACAGTGGTGTAATTAGCCCTGGTTTAAAAACCATGTTTCTTGCCGCTCCAATTAATGACAATGGAAAAATAATTTCGCTTTTAGTTTTGCGAATTAATCTATCTTCTATGCTGACTAAAATTGCTCAATCAAGTCACTTCAGTGAATCGGGAGAAATATATTTCATTGATGATGAGGGGAGACTATTAAGCAAAAGCAGATTTGAATCTCTTCTATCGGACGCGGGACTTATTACCAGAGGCGCTATTACACGTTCAACATTCGAAATTCGTAATCCCGGTATTGATCTGAACGAAAATAAAATCCAGGATACGCCAAGATATCTTCAGGAATTTACTCTCCTCGCTTCAGAAATTATGAACAAAAATTCCGGAAAAAATCTGGAAGGATATTTTGGTTACAGAGGAAACAGGGTACTTGGGGTATGGAGATGGGTGAGTAAATTACAGATCGGAATTGCATCCGAAATTGAAGCCGATGAAGCCCTGGCTTTGTACACACAATCGAAAACATTTTTATTTATCGGACTTTGTATAACAATTGTTTTTGCACTTTCGCTTTTATACGGAATGTTCTGGGTTAGACGAAAGTCGGTTTCTGCGCTTCAGGAGATTAATGAAAAGCTTGAGAATACTATTTCTGAGAGGACGCGTGAATTAGCTGCGGCAAATGCTCATTTAATTGATAGTTGGGAACGATTCAGAAAATTAACTTACTATTCTCACGATCTTAACGTGATAATTAGTATAACCGGAGAAATAAAATTTGAGAACTCAGCAGTAGAAAAAATTCTTGGAATACGTGAAGGTGAAAGAATCGGTAAACCTTATTTGTCATTTGTACATTCTGATGATGTTCATTCACTAAAAAATACTTTATCCGAATTACTTGAAAATCCGAACGAAATTGTCAGTTCTGAATATAGATTCAGGAGAAAAGATGAGAATTATGTTGTACTCGAATCCTATTTACAAAATTTTCTTGACGACCCGAATATTGAAGGAATAATTATTAACAGCCGCGATGTAACTGATCGTAGAATTATTGAAGAGATGGTAAAAAAATCCGAACAGAGATTTCGTTCCATCTGGGAAAATTCAAAAGACGGGATGCGAATTACCGATCAGGATGGAATGATTCTCATGGTTAACAATATGTATTGCCATCTTACAAAAAAAGAACCGCATGAAATGATAGGAGAACTATTTTCTGTAATCTACAGAGAAGATTTACAAACCGATATACTGGATATTTATTCCAGAAAATTTGAGGATGGTGAAATACTTGGCCAACTGGAAGAAGAAGTACATTTATGGGATGATACTCTGGTCTGGTTTTCTGTTTCCAATTCTTATATCTATCTGGATAATGGGTCAAAAGTTTTACTTTCCATCGTGAGAAATATTACGGAAACAAAAAAATCCGAACTGATTAAGCAGCTTGTATATAAAATCAATAACACTCTTTTTGTATCGGAAAATTTTGACCATTTGCTGAAAAATGTTCATGAAATATTTTCTGAATTTATGAACGCCGATAACTTTTTTATCGCTACATATTCAAAAGGAAACGATACTATTTCAATACCTTATGTTGTTGATGAAAATGGAATCGTTAAGGAGATACCGGTTAAAAAAACATTTACCGGGTATGTTATTCAAAAAGGTGAGCCTGTACTTCTTCGCGAGAGTGATTCAAAGAAAATGATTGAAAGCGGGGAAGTAAATCTTTTAGGAAAATTGTCAAAAGTATGGATAGGAGTGCCGATATTTATTCAGGGAGAACCCAAAGCAGTTATGGTTGTTCAGGATTATAAGAATGAAAAAGCTTTAAGTGAGACTGATTTAGAAATAATGAAATTTGTCTCTGATCAGATAGGATTGGTAATGGAGAGACTAATCAATCGTGAAGCGTTAATCAATTCCGAAAATAATCTTAGAGAAGTAATTAAAACAAAAGACAGGTTTTTCTCAATTTTGGCTCATGATCTGAAAAATCCATTCGCAACGATTATCGGATTTGCCGATATTCTTAATGAAGACTATAATGATATGAATGATAAAGAAAGACTTAATCTGTTAAGGGAAATCAGATTAAGCGCTCAAAATACATATGGACTGCTTGAAAATTTATTGGACTGGTCGAGAACCGAGACAGGCAGTTTTCAACTCAATCCAGGTTACTTTTATTTGAAGGAAATTAATGAAAACGTATTCTCTGTTGTTGATGGAAATGCAAAAATTAAAAATATTGATTTGAGATGGGTCATTAATGATGAAATAAAAGTATTTGCAGACAAAAGTGCGATAGAAACTGTTCTAAGAAATTTGATTACCAACTCCATAAAATTTACCAATCCCGGCGGATTTGTGGAAGTGAGCTGTCTTGAAACAAAAGAGTACTGTGAAATTACTGTGAAAGATAACGGTATTGGAATTCCAAAAGAAAATCTTGAAAAACTTTTTGACCTGAAAGACTCATATTCAACACGCGGAACAGCTAATGAAACCGGATCCGGTTTGGGATTAATATTATGCCGTGAGCTGATTGAAAGAAATGGAGGTAAGTTAAGAGTAGAAAGTGGAATCGGGAAAGGGAGCAGTTTTATTTTCACGCTGACCAAAAATTAATAAAATCAGAATCTTAGAGTAAAGATAGTTTCCTTGTTTGGTTTCGAACTTACCCGGATATTTCCGCCATGCGCTCTTATTATTTGTCGTGAAAGGCTTAATCCGATTCCTGAACCTTCTTGTTTTGTTGAAAAGAAAGGAATGAATATTTTTTCCTGAATTTGTTCGCTCATGCCGGGTCCATTATCAATAACTCTCATTACGACCTGACCTCTATCATCAATTTGTGCATTAAGCATTATTTCAGGTGAGGGTGTGTTGATAAGCGCCTGTATCGCATTTACTATCAGGTTGATAAGAACTTGTTCAAGTAACTCAGGATCGGCTGTTAATTCAAGAGTTACCGGCTCTACAAAATACTTTAACGTTATTTTTTTCTCTTCAATATCAGGCTCAAGCAGTTTTTTTACTCTCCCGAATAATTCATTTACATTCACAATCTGAAAATTGGGTTTGGGAATTTTGGTGAGGTTTCTGTAATTATTCACAAAATGGATTAATCCTTCGCTTCGTTTGTGAATAGTTTTTATCGCGCTTATTATGTCGCTTAAGACTTCTGTTTCGAGTTTATTCTGCTCGTTATATTTTTCCGCAAGTATCTGATTTACAGTTGCTGAAAGAGAAGATATAGGCGTAATCGAATTCATGATTTCATGGGTCAATACCCTGATCAATTTTTGCCAGGCTTCCATTTCCTGTTCTTCCAACTCACTCTGGATATTCTGAATGGATACAAGTCGGTACTGATGATTTCTTAATTTGAACTCTGTGGCATAAATCAGAAGTTGGAATAGTTCATCCTCATCAACTATTTTGATTGTAATTTTATCTCCTGATTTTAATCCCATTAATCTTAAGCCTAGATCGTTGCTTGAGGAGTTTAATGATGAAATGTTTTTCAGATAAGAAATTTTCAATATTCGTTTTGCTGCGTTATTAATGAATTCAACATCACCGATTTCATTGTAGGAAATCAAACCGATTCCAACATGCTGCATTACTGTTTGAAGGTATCTTAAGTTCTCTTCCTTCTCGCTTCTGGTATTTCTGAATTTTTCTATTACATCCGAGAAAGCATGATTTAATTCATTAAATGATTTTCCCATAGATTTTTTTGCGAATGACTGCGAGAAATCCGAATACTTAATCGAAAGCAAAAATCTTGTCAGATCGCGGTTTGTCGTATCAATGTATTTAATTAATAAAACCACCTGAACCACAATTAATAAGATCATCAAAACTAAAGTTGCAATGAAATCAGTAAACAAATAAATGTAATTAAGTAAAATGATACTGAGTAAAAAAAACAAAATACGAACAACAATATTTAGCCGGAAATTATTCATATAAAATTATAGTCCGAATTTTTCTATTCTTCTGTAAAGTGAAGTTCTTGTTAAACCCAACTCCTTTGCTGCCTTTGTGACATTGCCGCTGTGTTTTAATAAAATTTTCCTGACTATATTTTTTTCAATTTCCTCCAGATTGTGCTCCTCTGAATATGTATTCTCATATTCATGATCCTGAGATGAGAAAAGAAAATCAACTGGCTTCAGTACTTCGGTGTCACATAAAATCAACGCTCTTTCAATTGAATGTTGTAATTCTCTCACATTTCCCGGCCAATAATAATTTTCAAGTTTATTTATTGTTTCGGGCATGAACGTTATATTTTGTTTGTAATATTTATTTTTATATTGCTGAAGAAAATGTTCGGCTAATATTGGTATATCTTCCTTTCTTTCGCGCAGAGGAGGAATATGAATTTCCACCGTATTTATCCTGTATAATAAATCCTGCCTGAACTGACCAGTGTTTATCAGTTTGTAAATCGATTCGTTAGTTGCGCAAATCAATCTGATATCAATAGGGGTTGGAGAACCTGAACCAACTTTAATTACTTCCCGATTTTGAATTACCGTTAATAATTTTGCCTGAAGTTCATTAGGTATGTTCCCGATTTCATCAAGAAATAAAGTTCCGCCGGAAGCAATTTCGAATCTTCCGGTTTTATTTTCTTTTGCATCGGTGAACGCGCCACGCACGTGTCCGAATAACTCGCTTTCAAAAAGTGATCGACTGATTGCACCCATATCAACACTAAGAAATACTTCATTAGCTCTTATCGATTGACGGTGTAATTCACGAGCAACCAGTTCTTTACCGGTACCGTTTTCTCCAAGGATTAAAATATTCGCATCTGTTTTAGCTACCTTATCGATAGTGTTGAATATTTTTTGAATCGCAGGTGATATGCCCACAATATCATGGAATTTATTATCAAGGTCTTTGCTCAATTGAATCTGACGTGAGCGAAGGTATTCTACCTCTTTTCTTGATTCACGTAGTCTTATTGCAGAATTAAAAGTTCCGAGAAATTTTTCATTCTGCCAAGGCTTCAGTACAAAATCAGTAGCGCCTTCTTTTATTGCTCTGACCGCCATTTCGATATCACCGTAAGCAGTTATTAAAATTACCACCGCTGAAGGATCGATTTTCATTATTTCTTTCAGCCAATAAAATCCTTCCTGACCGCTTGTCATGTCCTGTGAAAAATTCATATCGAGATAAATCACATCGTAGCTTTCATCTTTTAAAATTACGGGAATCAATTCAGGATTTTTCTCAGTGTGTGTTAATGCTGTATAAGGTTTTAAGAGTAATTTAGCCGCAAGAAGTATATCCTCATTATCATCAACTATTAGGATTTTTGGTTTTGTTTTCGACATTTCTCTCCACAAAGTTCGTTCTAGTAATCCACAAAAAAAATACCAGTTAAATCTCGTGTAGAATATAATGAATTTTCATCTTAGCTGTACGCATGCGAACAGCTCTGTTTATTTTTCGAACAGTTGTACTTGGTTTAAGTTATATGATATGGTGACATTCTATTCCGAAAGTTAAAATAATCTGTAAAATACAGCTTTTATCATAACTGGAGATATTCAAAAGGTTACGGCATGAAAATTGGAATTTTGTCAGGCATTGAATATCATTCTGTAAATTATTGATTGTGGGGTAAAAATGGATAAGAAAATAGACAAAAAAAAATGGCCTCCGAAGAAGATTATTACTGTTGCAGCTTCTTCATTGTTTGTTATAATCGTAGCTTATAGTTTTATTTTCGGAGATCAGAGTTCGAAACTAAACGTTGAAAAGGAGAGAATCACAATTTCTACGGTTTCTTATGGACCTTTCCAGGAATTTATTCCGATCACGGGAACAGTTGAACCGATTGAAACTTTTTATTTGGATGTAAGCGAAGGTGGACGAGTTGTAACAAAATATGTTGAACAGGGTGCATTTTTAGAAGTCGGTGATCCTATTATAAAATTGGAAAACCCGAATCTTACCATGACTGTCATGTATAATGAAGCTCAATTATTCCAACAGATGAACGCGTTAAGAACTACTCGTCTGCAAATGGAACAGAATAAACTGAATTTAATGACGCAGAATCTCAACCTGCGTAATCAATTATATCGCCAAAAAAGAGTGTATGAAAGAGACAGACAACTCTACGATAAAAAACTGATTTCAGAGTTTGAATATCAGGAAAGCAGAGAACAATATGATTATCTCGTCAAATCTCTTGAACTGACTTTAGAAACTCAAAGAACAGATTCACTCTTCAGAGAAAATCAAATTGTACAGTTACAAACTTCCATCGACAGAATGGAAGAAAACCTTATAGTGACCAAAAGACAGCTCGAAAATCTGACAGTTCGAGCGCCTCTGAAAGGTCAGTTAACTTCTCTTAATGCTGAGATTGGTCAGTCAATAAGTCAGGGGCAGAATCTTGGTCGTATTGATGCTGTTGATGCCTATAAAGTGAGAGCGGCTATTGATGAGCATTATATTGCGAGGGTTAACGCAGGTCAGAAAGGTGAATTCACTTTTTCAGGAAAAGAATATCAGGTCATAATAAAAACA